>JALYRN010000543.1 GCA_030855295.1 Myxococcota bacterium
ACGCCGACCACGCGCAGCTCGCGGTCGGCGGCCCGGCGCTCGCACGGGCCGCGGGTGGCCGGGTGCTCGATCGCCGACGTGACGATCGCGCCGCTCCCGATCGCCGCGCCGCGGATCGCGAGGTTGTTCGACTCGGTGCCGCCCGACGTGAAGACGATCTCGTCGTCGTGCGCGCCGATCAGCGCGGCCAACTCCCGGCGTGCGGCCTCGATCGCGTCGTGCGCGCGCCGACCGAAGACGTGCGCGCTCGAGGGGTTTCCCCACGCGGAGTCGATCGCGGCGATCATCGCGTCGCGCACCGCGGGATGAACGGGCGTGGTGGCGTTGTGGTCGAGGTAGATCGGCTCGTCCGCGCTCACGTCCACTCCTGCATCCAGGGCTTCGCGCGGTAGCGATCCCACGCGTCGGGGAGGATCGTCACCACGGGGCCGTCGAGGCCGCCGCGCGCCGCGATCCGCAGGGCGGCAGCGACGTTCGTCCCTGCGGATCCGCCGACGAGGAGGCCTTCCTCCTGCACCAGCCGCCGGGTGGTCGCGAAGCTCTCTTCGTCGCTGACGCGCTCGGCGGCGTCGATCACGTCGCGGTGGAGGTTCTCGGGCGGCTCGCTCGAGCCGATGCCCTCGACCGCGTACGCGCCGTCCTCGCCGACGCGGCCGGTCTCGATCCAGTCGGCGAGACCGGAGCCGATTGGATCGGCGAGCACGATGCGCACGCGCGGCAGCACCGACTTGAGCCGTCGCGCGACGCCGGTGATCGTCCCGCCGGTGCCGGCGCCGGCGACGAACGCGCCGACGCGACCGCCCGTCTGGTCGAGGATCTCCTGCGCGGTCGTCTCCTCGTGGACGCGCACGTTGACCGGGTTGCGGAACTGATCGGGGAGGAACCAGCCGTGCTCGGCGGCCATGCGGCGCGCGACGTTCTGGAAATTCTCCGGGCTCGCGGGAGGCGCGTTGGCGGTGACGACGACGCGCGCGCCGAGCGCGGTGAGCGCGATGCGCTTGTCGATCGACATCTTCTCCGGCATCACGCACACGAGCGCGTATCCGCGCGCCGCGGCGACGAGCGCGAGGCCCATGCCGGTGTTGCCGGCGGTCGCCTCGATGATCGTCGCGCCCGGACGCAGCACGCCGCGCGCCTCGGCGTCGGCGATCATCGCCTTCGCGATGCGATCCTTGACCGAGCCGCCCGGGCTCAGGTGCTCGCACTTCACGAGCACCGGCACCTCGAGGCCGCGCGCCATCCGGCGCAGCGCGACCAGGGGCGTGCCGCCGATGCAGTCGAGGATCGCTCGGGTCGTCATCGCCGTCATTCTGCTCCCATCTGTGCGCGGGGGGCGCGCAGCGTCTCTCGCATCCGCAGTGCCGCGACGACGCCCGAGCCGAACGTCAGGGCCGCGACGATCCACATCGCCGCGGGCAGCCCCAGCGCGTCGGCCGTGAAGCCCGCGAGGAGCGCGCCGATCGCGTAGCCGAGATCGCGCCAGAGCCGGTAGACGCCGACCGACGACGCGCGCCAGGACGGGTGCGCCACGTCGCCGATCGCGGCGAGCAGCGTCGGATAGACCATCGCGGTGCCGATGCCGAGCAGCGCGGCGCCGGCCGCGAACCCGACGAAGGTCGAGGCGAGGATCACGACCGCGATCCCGAGCGCCTGCACCCACATGCCGGCGACGATCAGGCCCTTGCGGCCGATGCGATCGGACCATGCGCCGGTGAAGAGCTGCCCGATGCCCTGGAGCCCGGGGTAGATCGCGGCGAGCACGCCGATCTCCTCGAGGCTCATGTGCGCGGCGGCGAACAGGAGAGGGAAGAGCCCCCACGCCATGCCGTCGTTGAGGTTGTTGACGAGCCCCGCCTGCGTGACGCTCGAGAGCTCGCGATCGAGCAGCGTCGTGCGCCAGAAGATCTCGCGCGGCTCGAGCGCACGCTCCGCCTCTGCCGCGCCGGCGCGGTGCACCTCGAGCGCGACGTGGTGCTCGGTCTCGCGGACCACGAACGCCGAGAGCGCGAGCCCGATCACGACGAACGCGACGCCGAGATAGAAGGGCTCGGGGCGCAGGCCGTAGCGCGCGGCGATCCATCCGGTCGCGAGCGCGCTCACCGCGATCGCGAAGTAGCCGGCGAACTCGTTGAGGCCCATCGCGAGCCCGCGGCGCTCGGGGCCCGCGAGATCGATCTTCATGATCACCGTCGTCGACCAGGTGAGGCCCTGGCTGACGCCGAGCAGCGCGTTCGCGAAGAGGATCCAGCTCCAGCTCGGTGCCCACATCAGCAGGAAGGGCACGGGCGTGGCGACGAGCCAGCCGGCGACGAGCACGCGCTTGCGTCCGAAGCGATCGGAGAAGCGACCCGCGGCGTAGTTCGTCAGCGCCTTGGTGACGCCGAACACGACGATGAACGAGAGGATCGCCGAGCTCGCGGAGAGCCGGAGCTCTTCGGTCGCGATCGCTGGCAGGATGCTGCGCTCCATGCCGATCATCGCGCCGACGAAGGCGTTGACGAGGACGAGGAGCGAGAACTGCGCGGCGTTCTCGCGCAGCCCCAGGCGCACGGTCGACGTCGTCATGCGCGCGCTCGGCACGGCTCGGAGATCATCGGCCGTCCTCACCGTGGCCGAGCGCGACCGGCAGCCCTGCCGCTCGCCACTCGGGAAACCCGTCTTTCATGCGGCGCGCGCGGCGGCCGCTCGCGCGCAGGATCTCGACCGCGCGATCCGCGTAGACGCAGTACGGTCCGCGGCAGTACGCGACGATCTCCTTGCGCTTCGGGAGCTTCGCGAGCCTCTCCTGGAGCTCGTCGATCGGGATCGAGAGCGCGCCCTCGATGTGACCCGCGTCGTACTCGCGCGAGGGGCGGGTATCGAGGATCACGACCTCGCCGGCGCGCGTGCGCGCGAGCAGCTCCTCCATCCCGATCGCCTCGGCGTCGGATCGCGCACCGAAGTGCTCTCGGACGTGGCGCTCGAGGTCGGCGAGGCGCTGCTCGGCGACGGTGCGCACCGCGCGCGAGAGCTCGAACACGCCGGGATCCGCGAGCCGATAGTGGACGTGCAAGCCCTCCTTGCGGCTCGTGACGAGCGAGGCCTGTCGCAGCACTTGCAGGTGCTGGGAGGTGTTGGCGATCGAGAGGCCGATCTCGGTCGCGAGCGACTCGACCGTGCGCTCGCTCTGCGCGAGCAGCTCGAGCATCTCGAGCCGATGCGGGCTCGAGACCGCCTTGCCGATGCGGGCGAGCTGGCCGTAGAGGCCGTCCTTGAACGTGCGCGGCGAGGTCATGGGCAAGTATTCAACTGACTACTTGAGCTTCGGTGGGCCGTCAAGTCGGTCGCCGAGGTGCCGCGCCGTCGAGAGCGCGCGGGAACGTCCGTTGCTCTGTCGGGCGCAGGAGCACTGCGCGGAGATGGCGATGCACGATGACGGCGGGCGCGGCGCGACGCGACATCACGGAGGCTCGGGTGATCCCTACTCCGCGCGGCGCGCGAAAGCCGAAGAGGAGCACCACGCCAAGACGCTCTGGGTCTATTGGTCGATCCTGCTGCTGGGCGTGTGGACGATGCTCGCGCCCGTCACGTTCGGCTACGGCACGGGCGTGGTGGTGCCGAGCGGCGGGCGCGAGGTGTGGCTCTCGCTCCCCACGCGTGTGGCGATTACGCAGTGGAACGATGTCCTGTGTGGCGCCGCGCTCGCGTTCCTCGGGTGGCGCGCGCTCAAGCCCCACCGGCCCGTGTCGCTGTGGCTCGCGTGCGCGGTCGGGATCTGGATGAGCATCGCGCCCGTGCTCTTCTGGGCACCGACGGCGGCCGCGTACGCGAACGACACGCTGGTCGGGATGCTCGTGATCGCGCTCTCGATCCTGGTGCCGGGCATGCCGCACATGAGCATGTTCATGAAGCACGGCGGCGCGGTGCCGCCGGGGTGGACGTACAACCCGTCGAGCTGGCCGCAGCGCTCGATCATGATCGGGCTCGGCTTCCTCGGGTTCGTGGTCTCGCGATACCTGACGGCCTACCAGATGGGCTACATCGCGACGGTCTGGGATCCGTTCTTCGGCGCGCAGAGCGAGGCCGTGCTCGACTCGGAGATGTCGCACATGTGGCCGATCTCCGACGCGGCGCTCGGCACGTTCGCGTACACGCTCGAGTTCCTCATGGGCTTCATGGGCGGGCCGGCGCGCTGGCGGACGATGCCGTGGATGGTCACGTTCTACGGGATCCTGGTGATCCCGCTGGGGCTCGTGCACATCCTGCTCGTGATCTCGCAGCCGGTCGTGGTCGGCGCGTGGTGCACGTTCTGTCTGCTCGCCGCCGCGATCATGCTGCCGATGCTGCCGCTCGAGGGCGACGAGGTGATCGCCATGGCCCAGCACATGCGGCGCGCGCATCGTCGCGGCGAGTCGCTGTGGAAGGTGTTCTGGAAGGGCGGCGATCCCGAGGGTGCGACCGAGGACGAGCGCACGCCCGAGCTCGGCGAGCTCCCCGAGCAGCCGAAGGAGGTCGGTCGATCGTCGCTGTGGGGGATGAGCACGCCGTGGACGCTCGTCGCATGCGCGGCCGTCGGGATCGCGGCGATGGCGATGCCCTCGGTGCTCGGCATCACGGCGCCGGCATCGAGCGTGTTCCAGCTCGCGGGCGCGCTGGTCGTCACGTTCGCGGTGATCGCGATGGGCGAGGTGTTCCGCGCCGCGCGCGTCCTCTGCGTGCTGCTCGCCGCGGCGATCGCGATCGCGCCGTGGTGGCTCGACGGGGCCGAGCTCGGCGCGCGGATCGCGGGCGTGATCCTGGGCGTCGCCGCGGCGCTGCTCGCGATCCCGCGCGGTCCCAAGCGCGAGCGCTACGGCGCGTGGGATCGGCTGGTGCGGTGACCTACCGGAGTGCTCGCCCCGGAGCGGACGAGCCGGCATCTTCGCCGAGGCGCCTGCGAGGTCTCGGTGGGGCGCGGGCCGCGGCGAGTCACGAGGGAGCGGCCGGATCGCTGCCGACGGTTGGGTGGTGGCTGGCGATCGACCGAGCCT
>JALYRN010000544.1 GCA_030855295.1 Myxococcota bacterium
GTGCCGGAGACCGAGCCAGCTCCGCCGACCAATGCGCTCGGCGCGAGCGCCATCGCGGCCGCTCCGTCGGGCCGCGCCGTTCTCGAGACCGACCGCGGCCGGGTCGTCATCGAGCTCTGGCCGGAGCGCGCGCCGACGACGGTGCTCCGGTTCGCCGAGCTGGTGCGCAGCGGGTTCTACGACGGCCTCTCGTTCCACCGGGTCGTGCCCGCGTTCGTGGTGCAGGGAGGCGACCCGCGGGGCGACGGCTACGGAGGGCCGGGATGGTCGCAGCGCTGCGAGGAGTCGCGCGCGCCGTACGAGCGCGGCACCGTCGGGATGGCGCTCGCCGGTCGCGACACCGGCGGCAGCCAGTTCTTCGTCGCCCTCTCTCCCCAGCCGCACCTCGACGCCCGCTACACCGCGTTCGGTCGGGTGGTGGAGGGCATGGAAGTGGTCGAGCGGCTGCAGCCGGGCGACGAGATCCGCCGCGCCACCCTCCAAGAGGCGCCCGCGGAGTGAAAGTGGGCTACGTATCTGAAATGATACGAGCGCCTCGCTCCGTCTTCCGAACGGCTCGCGCCGCGGCCGGGACCGCTGGGCCGAGCGTTCTTGAACGCTCTCGGGGCGCATGGTAGCCGAGGATCCCGTGCCTCTGGTCGATCTCACGCGCCTGCCCGCGCACGTCGCCATCATCATGGACGGCAACGGTCGCTGGGCGCAGGACCGGGGCATGGCCCGTCCGCTCGGGCACCGCGAGGGCAGTGAGTCGGTCCGCAAGACCGTCCGCGCCTGTCGCCGGCTCGGGGTCCGCGCGCTGACGCTCTACGCCTTCAGCGAGCAGAACTGGATGCGTCCCCCGCTCGAGGTCGAGGCGCTGATGGAGCTCCTTCGCGAGTTCCTGCTCGGCGAGCGCGAGGAGATGCTCTCGAACGGCATCCGGCTGCGCACCGTCGGCCGTCGCGAGCGCCTGCCGCTCCGCGTCCGCGAAGTGCTCGATCGCATCGAGGCAGAGACGGCGGAGCTGACCGACATGACGCTGACGCTCGCGCTCTCGTACGGCGGCCGCGAAGAGCTCGCCGACACGGCGCGCGCGCTCGCGACGCAGGTCGCGCGCGGAGAGCTCGATCCCGAGCGCATCGACGAGCGCCTGATCGATGCGGTCCTGCCGTCGATGGAGGTCGGCGCGGTCGATCTCCTGATTCGCACCGGCGGCGAGCAGCGCATCTCCAACTTCCTGCTCTGGGGCGCCGCGTACGCCGAGCTCTATTTCTCGGAGCGACTCTGGCCCGAGTGGACCGAGGTCGACCTCTACACCGCGATCGAGTCGTTCCAGACGCGCGATCGCCGCTTCGGTCGGGTATCCTCCGAGGCCCCCATGGCCACGATGGACGACCTCGCATCGGATGCGGCGAGCCGCGCGCATGCCTGAGCGCAAGCCGCCGACCGAAGACGCCCCGAAGACGCCCGAGCCGACCGCGACCGCGGCCGAGGCGGCGGCGAAGCAGGCGGCGTTCGTGAAGAACACGCTCGCGCGGCTCGCGACCGCCGTCGTCCTGATCCCGGTGCTGCTCTATCTGATGTTCTGGGCCCCCTGGTGGGGCTTCCAGGTCGTCGTCTCGCTCGCGATCGCGCGCGCCGCGCACGAGCTGATGCGCATCACGGTGAGCGGCGCGCCGCGGCTGCTGCACCTGTGGGGCGTGCTCGCGACCGTCGGCGTGACGCAGGCGATGGTCTACGCGCCGAGCGCCGACGTGATGACGGCGACGCTGGTCGTCGTCGTGGCGGTCGGCACGATCGTCGGTCTGCTCGCGCCCGTGCCGCACGAGGCCGCGGGCACGCGCACCGCCTGGCTGATCGCCGGACCGCTCTACGTCGGCGTGCTCTTCGGCACGATCGCGAAGCTGCACACGCTCGAGCACGGCGGCGCGTGGGTGCTGCTCGCGATGTGGCTCGCGTGGGCCAGCGACACCGGCGCGTACTTCGCGGGCCGCTACTTCGGCAAGACGAAGCTCTATCCCGCGGTCTCGCCGAGCAAGACGGTGCAGGGCTCGATCGGCGGCCTGCTCGGCTCGCTGACGGGCGGCCTCGCCGCGCACTTCTGGTTCCTCGACGCGCTGCCGCTGATCGACGCGATCGTGCTCGCGCTGGTCGGCGGCGCGCTCGGTCAGATCGGCGATCTCGTCGAGTCGCTGATCAAGCGCTCGACGAAGGTGAAGGACAGCGGTCACCTGCTGCCCGGGCACGGCGGCCTGCTCGATCGCGTCGACGCGCTGATGTTCACCGGCGCCGCGTGTCTGATCTACGCGACGTGGATTCTCCCTCTGCGATAAGTCACGTCGCTGATGACGCGCTCACCCTCGCGCGATCCAGAGCACTCACGCGAACGCAGTCGAATCGCTAACGCGTCGCGTCGTTGCGTGCCTGACGCCGAGGCGTCATAGGCCGCGAACCGGAGGATCCATGTCTGCCCACTACGAGTTCTTCAAGGTCGTCCAGAACTACCTCGAAGAGGCCGCCGAGGTCGTGAACCTGCCCCGTCACGTCGCGGACATTCTCTCGCAGCCGAAGAACGAGATCATCGTTCACTTCCCCGTCCGGATGGACAGCGGCGAGATGCAGCTCTTCAAGGGCTACCGCATCCAGCACAACAACATCCGTGGTCCGTACAAGGGCGGCATTCGCTATCACGAGTCGGTCACGCTCGACGACGTGAAGGCGCTCGCGTCGATGATGACGTGGAAGTGCTCGCTGATGGACATCCCGTTCGGCGGCGCGAAGGGCGGCGTGAAGGTCAACGTCGCCAAGCAGTCGAAGGAAGAGCTGATGCGCATCACGCGTCGGTTCACGCATGCGCTCGGCAGCAACATCGGCCCCGAGTACGACATCCCCGCGCCCGACGTCGGCACCAACAGCCAGATGATGGTGTGGATGATGGACACCTTCATGAACCGCGTCGGCGACATGGAGAAGAACGCGCAGCGCCACGTCGTCACCGGCAAGTCGCTCTCGGCGGGCGGCTCCCAGGGTCGCGAGAAGGCGACCGCGCAGGGCGCGATCTACTGCCTGCTCGAGTGGGCGAAGGACAACGACTTCTCCCTCGAGGGCAAGACCGCGACGGTGCAGGGCTTCGGCAACGTCGGCTCGCACGCCGCGCTGATCCTCGCGAAGCTCGGCGTCAGCACGATCGCGACCGGCGATCACACCGGGTACATGTACAACCCGGAGGGCTTCAACGCGGGCAAGCTCTCGCAGTACGTGCGCCAGCACGGCTCGATCGCGGGCTATCCGAGCGGCCAGTCGATCACGCGCGACGAGTTCTTCAAGCTCAAGGCCGACATCTTCATCCCGGCCGCGCTCGAGAACCAGGTCGGCGTCGAAGAGGCGACCGAGCTGTCGTGCCGCGTCGTGCTCGAGGGCGCGAACGGGCCGATCAATCCGGAAGGCGAGAAGATCCTCGCCGACAAGGGCATCACCGTCATCCCCGACATCCTCGCGAACGCGGGCGGCGTGACGGTCTCGTACTACGAGTGGGTGCAGAACAAGCGCAGCGAGAGCTGGGACCTCGACGAGGTCGACGCGAAGCTCGAGCGCCGCATGGTCCGGCAGTACCAGCGCGTGATGGACTTTGCGCGTAACCACAAGGTCCTGCCGCGGATTGCGGCGTATTCGATTGCTCTCGAGAACATCAACCGCGCCTACGAAGAGCGCGGGATCTTTCCGTGAGCCACCGGCGGGCTCTCGCTTAACCATGCGGGTGGGGTGCTGGCGAGGGGGGGGACTCGCCTTCGCTGCGCTCGGCTCGGCACGGCCTTCTCGGGATCGAGGGGGCCGTTCTTCGTTGGGGGGCGGGGGAACCGAGCGCGTTGGGGAGGTGGCTACTTCAGGATTTCTCCGGCGATCTTGGAGGCGGTGCGGGCGTCTGCGGTGGGGTGTTGGAGCTTGAGCTCCTTCATGAGGCGGCCCATGTCTTTTTTGGTCGTGAGGGCGAGCTGGGTGATGAGGGCCTCGATCGCCATGCGGGTCTCGGCTTCGCCGAGGGTGGCGGGGAGGTAGCGCTCGAGGATGGCGAGCTGGGCCTCTTCTTCGGCGACGGCTTCCATGCGGCCGCCGGCGCGGAACTGGTCGATGGCGTCCTTGCGGCTCTTGACGCCCTTCGCGAGGACGGCGAGCGCCTCTTCGTCGGTGAGGTCGCGGCCGAGCTCGACCTCGCGGTTGAGCAGCTCGGACTTGGCGAGGCGGAGGGCGTCCTTGGCGACCTCGTCCTTCGCGAGCATCGCCTTCTTGAGATCCGCATCGATCGACTGCCGGAGCGTCATCCGGCAGTCGTACTACGGGCTCGAGGTGTCGGGAAGGCCACCGAGGACCTGCTGCATCTGCTGCAGCATGCGCGCGGCTTCCTCCGGTGAGGTGCCGTCCGCGCCGCCCGCGCCGCCCGCGCCGCCCGCAGCCAAGCCCTGCAGCATCTGCTGCATCATCGCCTGCACCGCGGGATCGGCGAGCTGATCGCGCAGCTCGGGAGGGACCATCGCGCTCAGCATCGACGCGGAGTCGCCGCCGCCGAGATCGTCGTCGCCGTGATGCTGGTCGAGCCATCGACGCGCGAGCGCACGCACCCGCGGCGCGTGCGGTCCGGTCGCGAGCGTGTCGATCGGTCCGCGCGCCGGCGCCTCGCGATGCCGGTAGCGCGCGGCGTACGCGCGCATCCCGGCGAAGAACGCGTCGTCGCCGAGCTCGGCGCGCAGCGCGCCATAGAGATACGGCCCCTTGCCGTAGACCAGGCCCGCATAGGCGATCGGCGGCGTGAACGCGCTCGCGGCGCGATCGACCGCGCCGTCGGGCACCCCCATCATGCGCATCATCCGGTAGCTCATCGCGACCTGACGATCGCCCTCCTCCTGCGCGCGCGCCGCGCCGTAGCGGGTCTCCATCCAGTGCATCGCGCTCCACTGCGCGAGCGACTCGTCGACCCACGGATGCTCGCGCGCGTCGCTGCCGACGATGCCGTACCACCACTGGTG
>JALYRN010000545.1 GCA_030855295.1 Myxococcota bacterium
GGTGCGCGGCGTTCCATGCGTCGGTCGCGGCCGGCGACGGCAGGATCGGATCCAGCACCTCTTCGAGCGCGCGCAGCGCTGCGCGAGGGAGCTCCGGCGGAAGCCCGATGCGCGCCGCGACCAGCGCTCCGTCGTCGGCGTGCAGCCGCGTGACCTCGGCGTACGGAGGCAGCGCGTCGAGCCGCACGCGCGCGAGGTGCGTCGGACCGAGCCACACCCCCTCGTGGTCGAGCGCGCGCAGTCGCTCGGCGTGCCACGAGCGGAACGACAGCGCGTCGCTGAACGGCATCGTCAGCGTCTCCCAGAGCGTCGCGTCGTGACGCGGCGAGCGATCCCAGGAAGCCAGGAGCGCGCTGATCGCGACGCCGCTGCGCATCGCCTCGTCGAGCGTCGCGACCATCGGCGCGCGCGTCGCCTCGCACGTGGCGTCGTCGACGAGCGTCAGCGCGAGCACCGGCTCCTCGCCCTCGTAGACGCAGCCCGGCGGGACGCCCACGTTCCCGAACGTCGCGCCAGGCGCGTGGAGCGTCACCCAGGGCGACGGCGCGTCCTGCCGCGCGAGCGCATCGAGCTTCGAGAGCGCGCGAGCGCGATCTTGCGCAACCACCTTCGAGCCCACGACGAGGTGCCAGAGCCCCGTGCCCGACTCGTCGACCTCCGCGACGAAAGGCCGGCTCCACGCCCACGCATCCGCGAGTGAGCCCGCGAAGCAGAGCGTCGCGAAGCGCAATGCGCGGATGTGCATCCCGAGGAATTTCCGGTCGTGCTCGGGCGTGGCGTATCGCGGCTCGGTGCGCAGCGGGCGATACGGCTGCGCGAACGCGGCGAGCTCGCACGTCGCGGGCTGCCCGTTCACCGTGATCGAGAGCGTGCCCCGGCCGCTGCGCAGCGTGCGCGCGTGCAGCATCAGGTACGTGCTCGCGGCCGCGGAGAGCTCTTGCGCGCGATCCGCTTCGCGCCGCGTCATGAGGCCGAGGTCCGGCGTCTCGGTCAGCGATGCCGCGATCGCGACGTCGACCTGCGCTGCGCCGTTCTCGATCGGGAAGCTGCGTCCATCGCGCAGCGTCAGCCGCTCGAGCGACAGCAGATCCTGCTCGCCGAACCGGACCTCGAGCACGCGCCCCGCGCCTCCGATCGAGCGCACGCTGATCTGCATCGCGACGTCGCGATCGACGAACAGCGCATCCGGCGGCGAGGCATACACCTCGAAGCGCATCGGACCCTCGACGAAGGCCGGCGCCCACCTGCTCGTCGTGCGCCTCACGCGCAGCGTCGCACCGCGGAACCCGCGATCCTCGAACACGCGCGGGACGTCGAGCCCCAGCGATCTCGCGGCGACCGCGATCGCGCTCTCCGGGAAGATCTCGCGGATCGCGTCGCGCCACGCCTCCGAGAGCGCGCCCGCGTCGAGCCCCGGAACGCCGAGCGCGTCGACGTCGGACCGCGTCGGCTCCTGCATCACCTCCTGCCGCTCGAGCCCGCTCTCGTGCCCCGTGAGCTCGTCGGTCGGAGCCTCGACCTCGTGCCCCCACCCGCCGACGAGCGCGCCCGCGCGATGCAGCGCGAGCCACACGATCGCGCTCGCCTCACAGTACGCCTCGATCGCGGAGCCGCCGGTCGCCTCGGTGGCGACGCGCGCGAGCGCCTGGATCTCATGGCCGTCGTCGAGGATCGTCACCCAGCCGCGGAGCGGGCGCGAGATGCGCACCGTGCGATCGGCGTCGGCCTCGCGCTTCACCGGCTCGAAGCCCTTCGCGGCGAGCCACCGCGCGATCGCATCGACGACCGGCGCCTCGTCGTCGGTGCGCACGTGCACGTTGTGGAAATTCCGGCTCACTCGTTCGGTCTCCGCGCGCCCAGAAGCTACGGCGATGTTCGGGCGCTCTTCCTCGTGGGATCCGAGCGGTGGCGGCGTTCTACGCTGGACGCACGATCAGCGATCCTGGTACATCGAACGACCGCATGGCTGGCCCTGCTCCGAGCCGCATCGCCGGCCTGAACGAAGCGCAGTCGGCCGCCGTCGCGCACGACGACGGGCCCGTGCTCGTGCTCGCGGGCGCAGGCTCCGGCAAGACGCGCGTGATCACGCACCGCATCGCGCGGCTGGTCACCGAGCGCGCCGTGCCGCCCGATCGCATCCTCGCGGTCTCCTTCACGAACAAGGCCGCCGAAGAGATGGCCGAGCGCATGGCGCCGCTGATCGGAAAGCAGCGCGCCGAGAAGCTCTGGCTCTCGACCTTCCACTCGTTCGGCGTGCGCTTCCTGCGCGAGGAGTCGCGCGCGGTGCTCGGCGACAGCGACGCGCGCGCGAAGTTCGTCATCTTCGATCAGGCCGACGTGCTCGGACTGATCCGCGAGATCGTCAAGCGCGAGGGGATCGCCGATCGGAAGCTCGATCTCTGGGCGGTGCTCTCGCGCATCTCGCTCTGGAAGAACAAGATGATCGGGCCCGAGCAGGCGCCCGTGAACGAGGTCGAGTACGACGTCGTCGCGCGCGCGGTGTACGCGCACTACGAGGCATCGCTGCGCAGCATGCGCGCGTTCGACTTCGACGACCTCGTGCTCGCGCCGGTGCGCCTCCTCCAGCAGCGCGAGGACATCCGCGAGAAGTGGCAGCAGCGCTTCCGCTACATGCTGATCGACGAGTTCCAGGACACCAACGCGGTGCAGCTCGAGCTCGTGCGACAGCTCGCGAACGAGCGACGGAACGTGTGCGTCGTCGGCGACGACGATCAGTCGATCTACGGCTGGCGCGGCGCCGACGTCGCCAACATCCTCGACTTCGATCGCTACTTCCCCGGCACCACCGTCATCAAGCTCGAGCAGAACTACCGCTCGCGCGCGCCGATCCTCGAGATCGCGAACGCCGCGATCGGTCGCTCCTCGATGCGCCGCCTCGGCAAGACGCTGCGCGCGACCAAGGACGGCGGCGAGATGGTGCGCCTCGCGGTCGTCGGCGACGCCGAGCAGGAGGCGCGCTTCGTCGCGCAGGAGATCCGCACGCTGCGCGTCGATCACCAGGTCGCCGCGAGCGGCGTCGCGGTGCTCTACCGCTCGAACCTGCAAGCGCGCGCCATCGAAGAAGAGCTGCGCGTCCAGGGCATCCCCTACCAGCTCTTCGGCGGCACGCAGTTCTTCGACCGCAAGCAGGTCAAGGACGCGGTCGCGTACCTGCGCTTCGTCGTGCACGAGCGCGACGAGCTCTCGCTGCGCCGCATCCTCAACTACCCGACGCGCGGCATCGGCGACACCACGATCACCCGCGTCGAGCGATGGGCGAGGGCCAAGGGCGTCCCCTTCGTCCAGGCCGTCTTCCAGATGGACCGCATCCCCGACGTGCCGGATGCCGCGCGGCGCGGCGCCGAGTCGCTCGCGATCTCGATCGCCGAGGCGCGCGAGCGGTTCGCCACCGGCAAGGACCTCGTCGCGAGCGCGGTCTCGCTCTTCATGAAGGTCGGCCTCGAGCGCGAGCTCAAGCAGAGCACCGACAAGGATCAACAGCAGCGCTGGCTCGACGTCGAGTACGTCCTGCGCTCGCTCGATCGCTACGAGAAGACCGAGAAGTCCGAGCGCCCGTCCCTCGCCGTCTTCCTCCAGCGCATCACGATGCGCTTCGACAACGAAGAAGAGGCGACCGGCGAGAAGGTCACCCTCTGCACCCTCCACGGCGCCAAGGGCCTCGAGTGGCCCGTCGTCTTCTTGATCGGCCTCAACGAAGGCACCCTCCCCCACCTCCGCACCACCGACCCCAAGGTCACCGAGGCCGCCCCCACCGACGTCGAAGAAGAGCGCCGCCTCTTCTACGTCGGCGTCACCCGCGCCCAGGAGCGCCTCTACCTCTGCCGCCCGATGCGCCGCGAGATGCGCGGCAAGCACATCGAGACGCACCAGAGCCGCTTCCTCGAAGGCCTCCCCGAGGCCCTCCTCGAGAAGATCCAGCACGACGACGCCGCCGCCATCGACCACGACGAAACCGTCAACCTCGCCGACCAGCTCCTCGCCCGCCTGCGCGGCAGCTGATCGCGAGACGACCCGACCGGAAGGCCGAGCGATCTCGCGGCCCAGCACCGCACGATATGTGCCGGCCAACGAGCCCCGCTCATTCGCGTTGCCCCGCGACAACGTCGCGAGCGCGCTTCTCAGCGATGCGGGGGCACGCGACGGTCGAGATCGTCGACGCGCACTTTCAGCGCATCGACCTCCTCCTCGAGCCGGCGATCGCGAGCGGTCAGCGCTTGCAAGTGACGCACGACGAAGCGCTGCTGCTCGGCCAAGTCGACCAAGCACGCCTCGACGTGATCGAGGCGTGAGTTCGTGCCGTCCTGGCGCTCGATCGACTGATCGAGGCGCTCCACCGTCTGATCGAGGCGCTCCACCGTCTGATCGAGTCGGGTGATCGTCTGGTCGAGTCTCGAGTTGGTCTGCCCGATCCCGTCCCGGATCTCCCGGAGGATGTGGATCGTGAGCTCGGCCGCGTCGGTCATCAGCATCGTCTCCAAGGTAGCGCGATCGCTCGGCGCGAGCGATGCGACTCCCCGGTCGTGGCGGGACGCGCGCGACTGACGACAGCGGCATGAACAGCACGACGCGTTCCGCGCCGACTCGCCGCCGGTACAGCACAGCGTCCTTCTCGGAACATCGGCCGGCGCAGCGCGTCCCTTGGAATCGAGCCGGCGCCGCCATGGCCCGCGAGCTCGTTCCCGGGGAGCCCCGCCACCGGCTCGTCGGGCGCCTGCACCCTGCTGCGATCACCACGGTGATATCCCGGGGGGACCGACAGTGTCTGCGCGCCAAGGCGTCATCCCGAACCATCGGACGCGGCCATCGACGTCGCGGACGATCGTCGCCGCAGCGTTCGTGTCGAACGAGTCCACAGGGTGCAGACCTGAAACTGACGTTCATTCGTGGCGTCGACTCGGCTTGTTCGCTTGCTTCGGCGTGAGCTCGAGGACGTTCGCGAGCACGTGAACCTCGCGCTGGTACGTCGCTGCGACGAGGGC
>JALYRN010000546.1 GCA_030855295.1 Myxococcota bacterium
CATGCGGGATCGCTGCCGGGCGGGACACTGCTCGGGGGGACACTGCTCGGCGGGACACTGCTCGGCGGGACACTGCTCGGCGGGACACTGCTCGGACCGACAGCGTCTCCCGCCACGTCCGGCGATGCCGGCGTGGGCGAGGGCGCGGACCTCGAGAGCGACTCGACCACCGTGCGCGGCGCCCCCCGGTCCACCCGCCGGCCGATCAGATAGAGCGTGAGCGCGACGCTCCCGACGAAGATCATCAGGAACGAGCACCCGATCAGCGCCCAGACATAGCCGACGTACGCGAACGTCATCGAAGGAGGCCGAATCTGTCACGCAGGCGCGCCCACGGCCACCGGGTCTTTCGGGGTTTCTGGTAGCATGGACGCGTGCTCGCCCGTCGCGCCTCGGCGCTCTTCGCTTCGGTGCTCGTCATCACGCTCGGATGCGCGCAGGCGGAGCACTCCGTGCTCATCGAGGCGCGCAGCCAGGGCTACGTCGATTCCATCCAGGTCACGGTCATCGACGTCTCGGGAGATCGTGCGCCGAGCCGCTCGAGCGCGCGCCCGGTGCGCCGTACCGCCGAGGAGATCGCCGAGGGCGAGCCGATCCGGATCGCGGTCCCCCTGCCCGGCCCGATGCGCGTGATGGTGCACGTCGTCGCGACGGGTCGTGATCCCACGCAGAGCTTCGTCGCGACGCGCTGCTACGACGTCGCGGGCGTGACGCGGGACGAGGTGCTCCTGGTCGGACCGCTGGGCGTCGATCTCGACGCCGATGGCGACGCGTTCCCCGGCGATCCCGGCGCGGCCTGCCGGGATCCGGGCGCCGCCGGCGCGACCGCGCCCTGCGACTTCGCGTGCTCGCGCGCCGAGGGCGCCGACTGCGACGACGCCGACCCCGACATCTTCCCGGGCGCGCCCGAGCTCTGCCGCGACAGCGTCGACCAGGACTGCGACGGTCGCGACTCCGAGTGCGAGGATCGCGATGGCGACGACTGGCGCTCCTGCAGCGCGACCGACGCCCCCGGCACCTGCGACTGCGAGGACAACGTCGCGGCGATCAACCCGGGCGCGATGGAGATCTGCCGCGACGGGATCGATCAGGACTGCGACGGTCGCGACGGGCTCTGCGATCAGGACGGCGACGGCTTCGCGTCCGATCGCGACGTCGGCGGCTCGCCCGACTGCGACGACACCGATCCCACGGTGTTCCCGGGCGCGACCGAGATCTGCACGCCGCGCGACGATCCGGCGGCGGTCGCGCGCGACGAGGACTGCAACGGCTTCATCGACGACGCGGCGGACTGCACCGACGACGATCTCGATCGCGACGGCTCGCCGGCGTGCACCGGCTTGCTGCCCGGCGAGGTCTGCATGCGCACCGACTGCGACTGCAACGACTGCGACGCCGGCATCCACCCCGGCGCGCTCGATCGCTGCGGCAACGGCGCCGACGAGGACCAGTCGGGCGCGGACGCGCCCTGCCCCGCGGGGGACCTGGACGGCGACGGATTCGTGGGCGCGGGCGCCGGCGGCGCCGACTGCGACGACACCGACGCGCAGACCTATCCGGGTGCCCCGGAGCGCTGCGGAGACGGCATCGCCCAGAGCTGCATCGCGGACGTCGACTGTGAGGGCGACGACGGCGACATGGACGGCTACGTTCCTCCGGCCGACTGCGACGGCGCGACCGCCGAGCGCGCGCCGAGCGTCGCCGAGATCTGCAACACCGTCGACGACGACTGCGACGGCACCACCAACGAGGTGCTCGCGACGCCGCTCGCGGGCTTCGCCTACGGAGACAACGGCTGCGTGCTCGGCGATGCGCGCCTCGGGATGGCGTGCGCGGGCGGCGGCGCGTGCATCACCGACTTCCGCACCAGCGTCTTCCACTGCGGCGGCTGCCGCGTGGAGTGCAACGTGCCGGGCGGGATCGTCGTCGCGGACGTGTGCGCCGACGGGACCTGCGACTGCAGCGCACAGGCGGGCCTCGGCGCGTGCGAGGGCGGCACGAGCTGCTGCAGCGGCGCGGGCTGCCGCGATCTCGAGACCGACTTCGACAACTGCGGCTACTGCGATCGCGCGTGCGACACCGCGTCGAGCGCGTGCGCCGGTGGCGAGTGCGTGTGCGGCGCGCTCGGTCGCCCCTGCGACGCCGCGATGGACGCGGGTCCGACGTGCTGCGGTGCGGGCTGCGTCGACACCCAGAACGACCCGAACAACTGCGGCGTCTGCGGCAACGCATGCGGCGCGAGCGCGACGTGCTCGGCCGGGCGCTGCGTCTGCAACCCCGGCTTCGACAACTGCGATGCGAACCAGGGCAACGGCTGCGAGATCGACCTCCGCGTCGATCTCTCGCACTGCGGCGGGTGCGGCAACGTCTGTACGCGCAGCGGCGCGACCGCGACGTGCAGCGGCTCGACGTGCCGGATCGGCGCCTGCGACACGCTGCGCGGCGACTGCGACGGCATGGACGCGAACGGATGCGAGGCCACGCTGACGACCCTGGTCCATTGCGGCGCCTGCGGGAGCCCGTGCTCGCGCGCGAACGCGACCGCGGCATGTGGCGGCGGGATGTGCTCGATCGCGAGCTGCAACGCGGGGTTCGCGAGCTGCGACGGCATCGACTCGAACGGATGCGAGCGGAGCACGCGCACGCTGACGGACTGCGGCGGGTGCGGCATCGGCTGCTCGCGGACGAACGCCACCGCGACGTGCGCGACCGGCAGCTGCGCGATCGCGACGTGCAACGCGGGCTCCGGCAACTGCGACGGCAACGTCGCCAACGGCTGCGAGGCGCCGCTCGACACCCTGGCGAACTGCACCGCGTGCGGCACGACGTGCACGCGCGCCAACGGCGTCGCGAGCTGCGCGAGCGGGAGCTGTCAGCTCGTCAGCTGCAACGCCGGGTTCGCGAACTGCGACGGCAACGACGCGAACGGCTGCGAGACGCCGCTCAACACCCTGGCGAACTGCAGCATGTGCGGCATGACCTGCAGCCATCCCAACGCGACGTCGAGCTGCGCGACCGGTAGCTGCGCGCTGTCGAGCTGCAGCGCCGGGTTCGGCAACTGCGACGGGTCCGCGGCCAACGGCTGCGAGACGATGACGAACACGCTGACGAGCTGCGGCGCATGCGGCACGGCCTGCGCTCGCACCAACGCGACGCCGACGTGCGCGACCGGCAGCTGCATGATCGCGACCTGCAACATGGGCTTCGGGAGCTGCGACGGAAGCGACTCCAACGGGTGCGAGTCGTCGCTCACGTCGCTGGCGAACTGCACCGCCTGCGGCACGACCTGCAGCCGCGCGAACGCCACCGCGACGTGCGGCTCCGGGACGTGTCAGATCCAGAGCTGCAACGCGGGCTTCGGCAACTGCGACGGCATCGACTCCAACGGCTGCGAGACCGACGTCCGCAGCGACGCCGCGAACTGCGGCTCGTGCGGGATGGCATGCGGCGCGAGCTCGACCTGCAGCGCGAGCAGCTGCTCGTGCGCCCTCGGGTTCGGCGACTGCAACGCGTCGCCCGGCTGCGAGACCGCGATCCTCGGGACCGACAGCGCGAACTGCGGCGGCTGCGGCATCACGTGCGCGATGGGAGAGAGCTGCGTCGCCGGCGCGTGCGTGTGCGGCGGCAGGACCGGCACGGTCGGCGGCGGCGCGGCATGCGCGCCGATCGGTGACAGCTGCAACGGGGGAGGCATGTGCCGCTGCGGTGGCGGAGGCTCGTGCACGGCGCCCGACACCTGCACGTCGGGCTCCTGCAGCTGACTCGAGCACCGTCTCTCCCGCGGCCATCACCCGCGGCCATCACCCGCGGGCCGTCACCCGCGGGGCATCACCCGCGGAACAGGGCGCCGTCGCCGATGCGGCGTCCGAGCGCACGGCGCGTCCCCATGCGCGCGGCGCGCATCGCGCGCATCCCCTCGTGCAGTCGATACGGGCCCACCCGCGGCAGCTCGTCGATCACCAGCGCGCTCAGTCCCTCGCGCCGCGGGATCTCCAGCGCGGGATCGCCCCTGCGTCGCCACGGCGAGCGCGACGCGAGGTGATGGAAGAGCACGCGCGCACCCTCGGGCACGCCGCGCAGCCCCGGTCGGTCCGAGACGCCGCCGTCGACGAGCCAGCGCCCGTCGACGCGCACCGGATGGAACATCAGCGGCACCGCGCACGACGCGTGGATCGCCGCGGCGACGTCTCCGCGATCGACCACCCAGGTGCGACCCGTCGTGACGTCGTGCGTCGAGATCGCGACCGGCACGCGCGCGTGCGCCAACTCGCGCGACGGCAGCATCGACTCGAGCTTCGAGCGGAAGAGCGCGCCGCGCAGCAGCCCGGCCCCGAGCCCGGGATCCCAGAAGTGCTCTCGACGCAGCGCCTCGAGCTCGTGCGCGAGCACGTCCGCGTCGACGCCCGCCGCCCACGCGCCGGCGACCAGCGCGCCCGCGCTCGAGCCCGACACCCGCGACGGGAGCAGCCCCTCGTCCTCGAGCACCGAGAGCACGCCGGCGTGCGCGAAGAAGCCGAAGAAACCCGACGACATCGCGAGCGTGAAGGGCTCCTCGCGGAGCCACTCGCGCAGCGAGGGCGCGGCCGCGCGCGTGTTCGACGAGCTTCGCACGCGATCAGCGCGGCCGGCGGAAGACGTCCGGGATCTTGAGATCACCATGGCCACCGCCGCCGCCCGAGGGCTCGCGGTCGCCGCTCTGCTTGGAGTGCCCGCCGCCACCGCCGCTGCTGCGCATCGGGATCGTGATCTCGGGCGCGTCGCCCGCCTCGGGCGTGAGCTCGACCTCGCCCTCGGAGCGCCCGCGCCGCACGCGTACCGTGATCGCCTCGCCGGGCGCGGTCTCGAACGAGCACGGCGTCTCCTGGCAGACGTCGCCGCGGCCGACGATCCACACGCGCGCGCCGGCGGGGCTCGTCAGGACCCGCACCGACACCATCGAAGGCCCCGCGTCGGGCTCCGCCACCACGACCACCTCCGCGGCCTGGGTGGCGT
>JALYRN010000547.1 GCA_030855295.1 Myxococcota bacterium
GCGTCCGCCTTGAACTCCGGCGTGAACGACCGCCGCGCACGCCGACCGAGCTTCTGCTTCTTCATGGAACACTCCTCGCGCATTCTCGCGCTATCCGGGGTGTCCGCCAGACGGGGGGAAGCTCAGATGATCGGGATGGAGCTTGCCCCCGAGGCTCGGATCGTCTCGCCAGATCGGATGGGTCACGCGCTCACGATACGCCACGACCGCGATCCGGATCCCCCGAGCGCGAGCGAGACGTGCTAAGCGCGCGCCGCATGCGTGTCTATCAGGTGGTCGTCGTCGTCGTCGTGCTCGGCACCGTCGCGCCAGTGCTGCTCCATCACGGGGAGCACGGCGTCTGGAATGCGCACCAGATGGGTCTGGCCTTCTTCCTGTGGCTGAACTTCATCATCGCGCTCTGGGAGATCTGTCTCTTCCTGCGCATCGATCGCATCGAGGTGGACTACGCGCGCTTCCAGGCGGCGTACGTCGGCCGGCCGCTCGATCGTGTGAAGGACTTCTTCCTCGGGAAGCTCTCGCTCGGACGGATCCTGTCGCCGACGACGTGGTCGGAGATCTGGTCGAGCTACGCGCTGTTCGATCCGTCGTACGCCGATCGCAAGTCGTTCGGCTTCTGGATCGACACCGGCAACGGGTTCTCCACGTCGGTCGCGTCGCTGCTCTGTCTCTACGGGATGACCTACCAGGCGATCCCCGCGCGCGCGTTCGGGCTCGTGCTGCTGATCGCCTGCTACCAGATGGGCTACGGCGCGCTCGTGTACTTCTGTAGCTACCTGTTCAACAAGCGCTACGTCGGACACACGCCGGGCAACCTCGCGATCTTCGTCGGGCTCTCCAACGGCATCTGGATCTTCTTCCCGCTCTGGGGGATCTGGGCGGCGATCCAGATGATCTACGCCGACTCCTACGCCGTGTTCGGCTGAGCGCCGGTCGAGCTCGGCGCGGTGACGCTCGCGCCCGAGAGCGAGGACGCGACCGAGGTCGTTCGTGCCACCGCAGATCTCGTGCTCGGCTCGAGCGACCCGCCGCTGTCGGTGATCGTGGAGAATCAGCGTCGGATCGACGTCGACAAGCCCTTCGCGTGGATGCGCTATCTCGCGGTGGTGCACGCGCGGCGGCGTGGGCCCACGTTCCTGGTCGTGTTCACGACCGACGCGGAGGTCGCGGCTTGGGCGGCGAGACCGATCGCGACCTTTCAACCGGGCTCGCGGATCGCGCCCATCGTGCTGGGCCCCGGGTGCGTGCCCCGGATCGCGAGCGCGGAAGAGGCCACACGCTCGCCGGAGCTCGCGCTGCTCTCGGTGATGGCTCACGGGAGATCGGAGCTGGGCGAGGCGATCGCGCGGGCGGCGCTGGTGGGCGCGGCGAGCCTCGACGACGAGAAGTACCGCCTGTATACCGATCGAATCCTTGCGGCCCTCGCGCCGATCGTGTCGAAGGTGAGCGCGCGCTCCTCGAGCGTCAGCTCGCGACGCGCTTCGGTCCTCTTCCCGAATGGGCTCGGGAGAAGCTCGGCGCCGCGCATGCAGAGCTGCTCGAGCAGTGGGCCGTGCGCATCCTCGACGCGCCGACGCTCGAAGAAGCCCTCCGCGACCGCGAGTGAGTCGACAGGAGTGCTCGCCCCGGAGGGCGCGTACGGGAGCGCGCGCCGCGCGCGCGGACGGAAGCGGCCGGAGCGGGCGAGCCGATTTTTAGACAGCCTCTGACTCACTCCGGCGCGTCGAGGCGCACGACCAAGCGCGAGATCTGATCGGCGCTGACCTCGACCGAGCGCGTGATCGGCTCGCCGTCGCCGTACGGGATCAGGCGCACCGCATGGCGTCCGGCCGGGAGGCGGATCGCGGTGGGCGAGCGACCGACACGCTCGCCGTCGACGAAGATCTCGGCCCAGCCCGGAGGTGTGACGAAGTTGACGGTGCCGACGCCCGCCGGCGCGGCCTGCTCGCTGCGCGCTCGGCTCGCGCGCGGGGTGCCGCGGGAGCGCGACGACGAACGCGCTTGCATCGCCGTGGCCTCGGAATCCGGCTCGGCCTCGCGCGCGATCTCGGCGGGCGCCGCGGCGATGCGCGCTCCGCCACGCGCGGGCTCTGGCTCGGCCGTCGGCTCTGCGGCGGCTGTCGATGCTTCGGTCGTCGGCGCCTCGATCGGCGGTGCGGCGGTCGGCTGCGCGAAGCTCGTCTCGCCGGCGCCGGTCTCACCATCGCCGGTCGAGCCCGACTGCGACATCGTGACGGCGCCGGCGATCGCGATTCCCACGACCGCGAGCACGCCCGCAGCGATGCCGATCGTGCGCCGCGATCTGCCCGACGTCTCCGGCGCCGGCAGCGGCACCGACGCGACCGCGGAGCCGGTCTGGTGCTCCATGATGCGCGAGATCTTGGAGGTCGACGGCTGCTCGGGATCGATCCGTCGCGCCTTGTCGAGCAGCGCTGCGCGCTCGGCGCGCGCGTCCGCGAAGAGCTCGTCCATCAGCTCGGCGACATCCGCCGACGTCGCGCCCCCGAGCGCACCGAGCGCGGCGTTCAGGTCGCGCCCCATCTCGCGTGCGCTGCGATACCGTCGGCTCGGATCGCGTTCGAGCGCGCGCGCGACGATCGCATCGAACACCGGCGGCACGCCGGGGCGGATCTCCGACGGCGGCGGCACCGGCGCGGCCGTCACCGCCTGCAGCGTCTGGTACTCGCTGTCGCGACGGAACAGCCGCCGACGCACGAGCAGCTCCCACAAGCACACGCCGAGCGACCACACGTCGCTGCGACGATCGACGTCCTCGCGCGCGATCTGCTCGGGCGACATGTACGGGAACTTGCCCTTGAGCGTGCCCGCCGTCGTGTGGTGCGTGCGTCCGGTCGCGAGCGCCACGCCGAAGTCGACCACGCGCACCGACCCGTCGTAGCCGACGAACACGTTGTGCGGCGTCACGTCGCGGTGGACGAGGTTCATCAGCTGCCCGTCGTCGTCGCGCAGCTCGTGCGCAGCGTGCAGCCCCTCGCACGCGTCGGCGACGATCCGCGCCATCGCGCCGTACGTGCTCGGCCGCGCCGCGATCTCCGGATTGCGCGCGACTGCTCGCATCACCCGGCCGGCGTTCTCGCCGACGAGGTAGTCCATCGCGAGGTAGTACGCGCCCTCCTCCTCGCCGTAGTCGAAGACGCTGCAGACGTTCGGATGGACGATGCGCGACGCGATGCGCGCCTCGTCGAGGAACATCTCGACGAACTCCTGCTGCTTCGCGAGGTGCGGATGGATCACCTTGAGCGCGACCAGCCGCCCGAACCCCGACGGGCCCTCGGTGCGTCCGAGGTACACGGTCGCCATCCCGCCCGACGCGAGCTCGTAGCAGAGCACGTAGCGGCCCAGACGCCGGCCCTTGGCGAGCGCGGCAGGCTGCGGCTCGCCGACGTCCGGCTCGAGCTCGGGCTCCACGACCATCAGAACCGCACCACGAAGGGCTCGACCTGCGTGCTCACCGTGCCCGAGTCGGACGTGAGCACGACGGCGGTGACGATCGCGCCCGCCGCCAGCGCGACCAGCGCGCCTCCGACGATCCACGGCCAGACCTCGGCCTCGCCGCCTGCCTGCACCGGCGCGTCCGATCCTGCGACGCGCAGCGGATCATCATCGCTCCCGCTGCGCGCGAGCACTGCACCGCCGGGCCCGATCGCCTCGGCGTAGTACTCGACGACGTCGCCCGCGGCCGTGGTGACGAGGAGCGACGCGTCGCGCACCTGCTGCCAGTCGGTCGCGCCCTGCACCCGTCCGGAGGTGCGCACCTCGCGCACGACGTCGGCCCAGTCGTTCTCGACGCGCACGGCGATCGTGATCCCGGCGGCGGCCGCCTCGGTCGAGGGCAGCACGCGCAACAGACCGTGGCGCTCGGCGCGGATCTGCTGGATCGCGCGCATCACGTCGGGCGGCGCGTCGCGCCCCGGCGCGTGCGTCGGCGCGATCGCGACGAGGCGGCGGAGGTCGGCGCGCATCGCGTCCTCGTCGCCGGTGGCGAGGTGCACGAGCGCGCGGGTCTCGAAGAGCATCACGACGTCGTCGACCTCGAGGTCGCTCGCAGCCTCGGCGCGACCGAGGGCGTCGAGCGCGCGCGCGAACTCCGCCTCTTCGTAGTGGCGCCGACCCTCGTCGACCAGCGGATGCGCGAGCGCTGTCCCGACTGGCGCCACGAGGGCCCCCGCGCACACCGCGAGGGCCAGCCCGACGCGCACGATGTTCGCTCGGACATGCACGATCACAGCGTAGCATTGCACCTTCGCGATCCACCAACGTTCGCGCCGAGCGTGATGTCGGCGCTCGTCTCCCTCAGTGGCTGCAGCGCCGACAATGTGCGCTGCTCGCGCGCACGCTCGAGCGCGCGGCGCGCGCTCGTCGCTGCAGTCTGGCGCTGTGCGGCCGCGATCCACTACCGTGGAGCACGATGCGCTCCCGATCCGCCGCGCGCTCGCTCGCTGTCCTTCCCGTGATCGCGGTGTGCGTGCTCGCGCTGCTCGGCGGCTGCGAAGCGAGCACGGTGCGCTCGCTCGGATGGGAGATCGACTTCGAGACCGACGCGCTGCGGAGCCGCGCCGTGTTCGTCGAGGGCCGCATCCTCGAGGGTGGCTGCACGAGCAGCTCGGTGCGCTACGCGTCCGAGGTCAGCCGGGGCTCGATGCCCGAGCCGGCGCCGCGCCTCGAGACCGGCCGGTACGGCTTCGAGGCGCGCGCGCGCGACGCCGAGTGTGTGTGGTTCGCGGCCGAGTGCGTCGAGGTGGACGTGCCCCAGCAGTCGGGCGACGTCGTGCGCATCACGCTCGTGGGCGCCGCGGAGATGCCGGCGTGCGCGCCCGCGATGTGCGCCGAAGGCCGATGCGGTGGCGTGGTCGACGCGGGGATGGACGACGCCGGCATGGACGACGCGGGACCGCCCGATGCCGGCGGAGACTCGGGGGCATGCACCGGCGACGCGCAGTGCGGCGAGTGCATGCGGTGCACGGCGGGCG
>JALYRN010000548.1 GCA_030855295.1 Myxococcota bacterium
CGGGCGCTTCCGTCCGCGCGCCGGGCGCGCTCCCGTACGCGCCCTTCGGGGCGAGCACTCCTGTCGTCAATCGGCTCGCCCGCTCCGGGCGCTTCCGTCCGCGCGCCGGGCGCGCTCCCGTACGCGCCCTTCGGGGCGAGCACTCCTGTCGAGTCAGAACATCGAGCGCGTGCTCGGCTCGGCGCGCGGCGAGTGGCAGCGGCGGCAGCGCGCCTCGTACGCGTCGGCGGCCCCGACCTGCACGCGGTCACCGCCGCCGGTCATGCGCTGCGAGCGTCCCGCGGGCTGACCGCAGCGGCTGCAGATCGCGAGCGTCTTCGTGACGTACTCCGCGACGCAGAGCAGCGCGGGGATCGGCTCGAAGGGCTTGCCGGTGTAGTCCTGATCGAGCCCCGCGCAGATCACGCGCACGCCCGAGCTCGCGAGCCGCTCGACGACCTCGACGATCCCCGCGTCGAAGAACTGCACCTCGTCGATGCCGACGACGCGCGTCTCCGAGTGCACCGCGCGCACAATCTCCTCCGAGGTGCCGACCGCGACCGCCTCGATCGAGTGCTCGGAGTGCGAGACGATCTTGGTGTCCGAGTACCGATCGTCGATCCGCGGCTTGAAGATCTGCAGCGCCTGGCGCGCGATCACCGCGCGCTTGAGCCGGCGGATCAGCTCCTCGCTCTTGCCGCTGAACATCGGCCCGCAGATCACCTCGATCCACCCGATGTCCCCGTGCATCACGTGCATGGGCGGGCCCTGTACCGCGATGGAGGTGGTCGACGCAACCTCACTGGAACCGTCCTCGGGGGGCTTTTGCTGTCAGAGGGTCCCGTGCTAACTTGCAGACCGTGGACGTCGTCTTGCGCAAGGTGGGACGCAAGCCCGGCCGAGCGGTGATCGGCCGGTTGCTTCGCCCTCCGCGTAAGGGCAGCGTGCTGGTCATCGAATTCCCCGATGGCCTCCACGAGTACGTGACCACTCCGGTGAAGCGCGTGCTCCGGATCTGCGGTCGCGAGATCTACTACATCCAGACGGCGAACAGCCGCTACCGACTCGAGATCCGCTCGGGCGAGAGCGCCGCCCTGGAAGCTCCCGTCGCGCGCTGACGGCAGGAGTGCTCGCCCCGAGCCGCTGACGGCAGGAGTGCTCGCCCCGAGCCGCTGACGGCAGGAGTGCTCGCCCCGAGCCGCTGAGCGCAGCTCACGCGCCCAGATCGAGCGCGCCGAGACGATCGAGCAGCGTGCCGCAGAGCGTGCGCATCCACGTGAGCTCCGCGTCCTTCGGACGGCTCGTCGGCTCGTCGACGTAGAGCGCGCGGTTGAGCTCGATCTGCACCGCGTGCACGCCGCGCTCTGGTCTGCCGTAGTGACCGGTCGTCCATCCACCGCGGTACGGGTCGTCGTGGCGGACGCTGAGCCCCGCGGTGCGGAAGTGGCGCTCCACCGAGTCGATCACGCGAGGGTCGGCGGTGGTGCGGCCGCGCGTTCCCGGCACGACGTCGGCGCGGCGCGTATTGCCGTCGCGCGAGGTCGACGGCATCGAGTGCGCGGCGACGAGGATCACCCATCCGAAGCGCTGGCGCTTCCGCTCGAGCTCGGCCTCGAGCGCCGCGTGATAGGGCGCGTGGAACTGATCGAGACGATCGCGCAGATCCGCGTAGCGCAGCGGCGAGCGCAGCGCCGGCTTTCCGTCGGTGGTCACGCGCCACACGACGCCTCGCGCCTGCGTGGGGCGGGGCGCCGGATGGTCGGGCACCGTGTCTCGATCGACGTCGTCGGCGGCGCGGTTGAGATCGATGACGTAGCGCGAGACCGACGCGCTCAGCAGCGTCGCGCCGTGCTCGGTCGCCTGCTCCCAGATCCGATCGACGTAGAGATCGGAGTCGCGCAGCACCACGTCGCGCGGGACCGTCAGCGAGCCCGCGACGCCCTCCGGGATCGCGAGGCCGGCGTGCGGGATCTCGACGAGCACGGGCGTCTCGCCGCGCGCGGGCGAGTGGAGCGAGAAGAAGGGCATCGCCGTCTCGGGGTGTAGCACGGCGCCGATCCGCGCATGCAACGCGCCGTTCGTCGCTCAGGGCGCGGGCGCCGCTTCCGCGGCCTCGGCCGCCTCCGCCGCCTCGCGGG
This sequence comes from Myxococcota bacterium, assembly GCA_030855295.1. Classification (GTDB taxonomy): domain Bacteria; phylum Myxococcota_A; class Polyangia; order Polyangiales; family Sandaracinaceae; genus Sandaracinus. Next base: position 2,118 of record JALYRN010000548.1, read on the forward strand.
CCTGCCGTCGCGCCGTGAGGTTCTGGCGGTGGATCACCTGCGCGATCATCGCGACGATCGCGATGAACACCACCAGCCCGATCGCGACGACCGGACCGCGGAAGCGGCGCGCAGGCGGTCGCTCGCGGTCCGACGTCACGCTCGTGCTCACGCCTTCTTCGCCATCGGAGGCGGGGGAGGCGGCGTGGTCTGCTCGACGAGCCATGCCTCGGACGAGATGAACTGGACGCCGTCGACCTCTCTGGTGTCCGCGAGATCCGGGTGATCCGTGATCACGCGCTCGGCGCCGGCCGCCTTCGCGCTCGCGACGAGGCCCTTCTCCCACGCGTCGGGGCCGGGCGAATCCTTCAGCGCCACGATCTCGACGAGATCTCGGATCAGCTTCATCTGCGGCTCGAGCGCTTCCTTCTTGAAGCTCGGGATCGCCGAGAGCATCCCCTCGATCCGGGCGATCACCCAGTCGGTGCTCTTCGGCTTGCCGCCTGGCTTGCCGAGCACTCGCTTGATCACCTGCTCCGGGGCGCTGCCGAGCGCCACCGAGGCGTTCACGAACACGTCGGGTCCGAGAATGTCCACGCCCACCTCCTCGAGTCGGCGAGAGGATAGCCGGGACGGCGCCGTTCGCATCGTGCAATTTGCCGCCCGAGCGGTGTTTGCGTGCGACCCGGGAACGTGCTCCAACGTCGGCCTTCCGAGATGCGACGGAACCTGACGATCCTCGCGGGGCTCGTCGCGATCGTCGGGCTCGTGACGGCGAGCCTGGCCGCGATCGGCGAGAGCACAGCGATCGTCGCGGAAATGCCCGCGACCGCCGTCGCGTCCGCGGACACGCCGGCGCCCGAGCCCGCGACGGAAGAGGAGCGCGTCCAGCGCGCGCGCGAGCACGACGCGATGCTCGATCGCGAGTACCCGCTGCACGGCCTCGTCACCAAGACGCAGATCGTCGTGCGCATGCGGCCCGAGCCCGAGGCGGCGCCGGCGGGCTGGCTGCGCGTCGGCTCGCACGTGCGGCTCAAGCGCGATCGGCAGACGACCTCGACGTGCGCCAGTGGCTGGTACGAGCTGTGGCCGCGCGGCTGGGCGTGCACCGGACAGGGCATCGAGGTGAGCGAGAGCGCGCCCGAGACCGACCGCGAGATCACGCCGGACACGACGAGCGCGCTTCCTTATCACTACTACTTCGTGAAGGAGCCGCAGGTCCCGGAGTTCCACCAGCTCCCCTCGCGCGACGGTCAGCGCGAGGCCGCCGCGCACGCGGCGCGGTACCTCGAGTTCCTGCGCGCCGACGACGAGCGACGCGCGCTGCGGCTGCGCGCCGGAGAGCTGCCGAACGAGCCGGGGCCGCCGCGCGAGGTGGGCCGCTGGCTCGATCACGGGTTCTTCGTCGCGTCGAACGGCGTCGAGGTGCGCTCGCGGCGGCGCTTCGTGCGCACGGTGCGCGGCAGCTACGTGAAGGAGTCGCAGCTCGAGGAGCGCACTGGTCCGCAGTTCCACGGCGTCGAGCTCGGCGAGGAGCGCACGCTCCCGGTGGCGTGGATGGTGCGCGCGGGGCGGCCGATGGTCCGTCGTGATCGCGACGACGGAACGACGCGCATGGTCGACGAGGAAGGCGTCGATGCGCTCGAGCGGCTGAGCGTCGTCGAGGGATGGCAGCGGCGCGAGCGCGTCGGCGATCGCTTCTATCACGTGCTTCCCGGCGCCGACGGAGAGCCGCGCTACCTGCGCGACTGGTTCGTCGCGGTCGCGGAGCCGCGCGAGCCGCCGCCGCGCATCGCCGCGGACGAGCCGTGGGTGCACGTCGACCTCTCGGCGCAGACGCTCGTCGTGTACCGAGGGACGACGCCGATCTACGCGACGCTGGTGTCGAGCGGCGTCGCCGAGCACGCGACGCCGATCGGCGAGTTCACGATCCGCCGGAAGATGGTGACCGACACGATGGCGGATCTCGGTCCCGAGGCGAGCGACGATCGCTATCGCATCGAGGACGTGCCGTGGACGCAGTACTTCGAGGGCTCGATCGCGCTGCACGCGGCGTTCTGGCACGGGCAGTTCGGGATCCAGCGCTCGCACGGGTGCGTGAACCTCGCGCCGCGCGACGCGCAGTTCGTGTTCGGGCACACCTGGCCCGAGATCCCCGAGGGTTGGCACGGCGTGTCGACCGAGGGCACGGGCGTCCGCGGCAGCCGCGTGCTCGTGACCGAGTGACTCAGCAGCGAGGAGAGCGAGCGATGAGCGAGGTCGTGCGCGTGTGCTTCGTGTGCCTCGGGAACATCTGTCGCTCGCCGACCGCGGAGGCGGTGTTCCGGCGCGACGTCGAGGCGGCGAAGCTCGCGCATCGCTTCGAGATCGACAGCGCCGGCACGGGCGAGTGGCACGTCGGCGAGCGCGCGCACCACGAGACCCGCGCGATGGCGTCGCGTCGCGGCGTCGAGATCACCCACCGCGCGCGCAGGTTCACGAAGGACGACTTCGCGCGCTACGACTGGGTCGTCGCGATGGACACGTCGAACGTGCAGGTGCTGCACGACCTCGCGGCCGACGACGCATCGCGCGCGAAGGTGCACCTGTTCCGATCGTGGGAGCCCGACGCGCCTTTGCGCGCGGAGGTGCCGGACCCGTACTACAGCGGGCAGTTCGAGCTGGTGTTCGAGATCTGCGAGCGCGCGAGCGAGGCGTTCCTCGCGCACCTGCGCGCCGCGCACGGGCTCTGACGCGCCATGGACGCCGCGCAGCGCGACGCGATCGGAGCCGCGCTCGGCGCCGGCATCGTGCGCGCGAGCGCGGTGCGCGGCGGCGACATCAACGACGCGTGGCGCCTCGAGACCGACGACGGTCGGCGGGTGTTCGTGAAGACGAACGCGCGCGCGGACGCAG
>JALYRN010000549.1 GCA_030855295.1 Myxococcota bacterium
CCGCCGCGCCGGCGACGTGGGGCGAGGCCATCGAGGTGCCGCTCATCGACGCGGTCGCGCCGGTCGACGAGATGCCCGCCGACGTGATCGCCTGCCCTGGCGCGAACACGTCGACGCAGCGCCCGTAGTTCGAGAACGAAGCGCGCGCGTCGCGCGACGTCGACGCCGCGACCGTGATCGCCTCCGGCGCGCGCGCCGGCGAGACGTTGCATGCGTCCTGCGACTCGTTGCCTGCGGCGACCACGACCACCACGCCGGCGCGCGTCGCGCTCTGCACCGCGCGATCGCTCGAGGTCGAGGCCGGACCGCCGAGGCTCATGTTGACGACCGCCGGCCCGCTGCGCGTGCGCACCACCCAGTCGAGCCCCGACAGGATCCCCGAGCTCGAGCCGGTGCCGCTGCAGCCGAACACGCGCACCGGAACGATCAGCACGTCCTTCGCGACGCCGTAGGTCGTGCCGCCGATCGTGCCCGCGACGTGCGTGCCGTGGCCGCCGCAGTCGCCGGTGCCTCGTCCGTCCGACACGTAGCTCGTGCCGGCGCGCACGCGGCCGGTGAATTCCGAGTGCGTCGCGAGCAGGCCCGAGTCGATCACGTACGCCGTGACCCCAGCGCCGCGCGCGCCGAAGCGATAGGTGCGATCGAGCGGCAGGTCGTCCTGGTCGATCCGATCGAGCCCCCACGTCGCGCCGCTCTGCGTGTCGGCGAGCTCGATCACGCGATCCTGCTCGATCTCCGCGACCCGTAGATCCTCAGCGATCGCGCGGGCTTGCGCGTCGGTGGCGTCCTCGACGACGAAGCCGTCGATCAGCCCGATCACGTGCACGAAGCGCGCGCCGTGATCGCTCGCCACCGAGCGCGCGGCGCGCTCCAGCACCCCGGCGTCGCGCATCACCGCGCGTCCCGGCGCGAGCGCATCGGTGTCGGGCAGCGAGGGCTCGAGCGCGTTCTCGCCGAGCTCCGCGTCGAGCACCGCGGGATCGAGCATCACGATCCATCGCCCCTCGATCGGCCCCGGCGTCTCGAGACGCTCCGGCGCGAGCGCGCCGACCAAGAGCTCGCCGGGGAACACCGCGTCCTCGGCGGCCGCCGCTTCGCTCGCATGCTCGGCAGGCCCGACACAGCCTCCGAGCGCGACCATCGTGATCGCGATCGCTCGCACGCTCCTCGACATCCGATCCTCCTCGCGCGTCCGTCGGCTTCGAGTCGAAGCACTGGCGACGGTGCTCTAGGGGAGCGTCGAGACGGCGAGCGATCACTCGCTCGCGAAGTTCGGTGTCAGGCTGTGCGCAGGAGACGCCGATGAACGCAGGACGATCTACTGCGCCGGACCCGCGCCCTCGGCCGGGAGCGGATAGAAGCCGACCTCGCTGACGAGCGCCTGCCCCGGTGCCGAGCGGATCCACTCGATGAACTCGCCGGTCGCGCCCTGCGGCTCGCCGCGCGTGACCATGAACAGGTAGCGCGCGAGCGGATAGCGACCCGACGTCGCGTTCTCCATCGTCGGCTCGATCAGCTCGCCGCCCTCGTTCGAGATCGGGAGCGTGCGCACGCCGGTCCCGTAGCCGATGCCGCCGTAGCCGATGCCGCCGGGATCGCGCGCCACCGCGTTGATGACCGCCGCGGTGCCCGGCAGCGTCTGCGCGTTCGGCGCGAAGTCGGCGCCGTCGAGCACGTGCTCCTTGAAGTACGCGTAGGTGCCCGAGTTGTTCTCGCGGCTGTAGAGCACGATCGGGCGATCGGGCCCGCCGACCGCGGACCAGTTCGTGATGCGGCCGCGATAGATCTCGGAGAGCTGCGGGATCGTCAGCGTCCGGATCGGGTTGCTGTCGTGCACGTAGATCGCGAGCGCGTCGAGCGCGACGCGGGTCTCGGTCGCGGGCGCGCTCTCGGTGCCCAGCTGCTGCCGCTCGCGCTCGGTGAGCGGCCGGCTCGCGTTCGCGACGTCCGCGGTGCCGTTGATCAGCGACGCGATGCCGGTGCCGGTGCCTCCGCCCGAGACCTGGATCGTGGTGCCGGGATGGCTCTGCATGTAGCCCTCGGCCCAGCGCTGCGAGAGCACGACCATCGTGTCCGAGCCCTTGACGCTGACGCGACCACCGGCGCCCTCCGCGCCCTGTCCGCGATCACGATTGCCGCCGCTGCACGCGGCGAGGGAGACGACCAGGAACGCCGCGATCAGCGACGACGATGCGATGCGATGCATGAAGAGCTCTCCTTCGAGCGGGTGCGCTTTGGGGGGGTCCGCTGCCGGCGATCTCAGCCGAAGCGGCCCGTGATGTAGTCCTCGGTCCGCTTCTCGCGAGGCTTGGTGAACATGCTCTTGGTCTCGCCGTACTCGATCAGCTCGCCCATGTAGAAGAACGCCGTGTAGTCGCTGACGCGGGCGGCCTGCTGCATCGAGTGGGTGACGATCACGATCGAGTACTTCTCGCGCAGCTCGCGGATGAGCTCCTCGATGCGCGCGGTCGCGATCGGATCGAGCGCCGACGCGGGCTCGTCCATCAGGAGCACCTCGGGCTCGACCGCGAGCGCGCGCGCGATGCAGAGGCGCTGCTGCTGTCCGCCCGAGAGCGCGAGCGCCGACTCCGCGAGGCGATCCTTCACCTCGTCCCAGAGCGCCGCGTCCTTCAGGCTCTTCTCGATCTTCTCGTCGAGCACCTTCGCGCGCTTCTCGCCCGCGATGCGCAGCCCGAACGCGACGTTCTCGTAGATGCTCTTGGGGAACGGGTTCGACTTCTGGAAGACCATGCCGACGCGGCGACGCACCTCGACGGGATCGATGCCGCGCGCGTACACGTCCTTGCCGTCGAGCAGCACGCGGCCCTTGAGGCTCGCGCCCTCGATCAGATCGTTCATGCGGTTGAGCGCGCGCAGGAACGTCGACTTGCCGCAGCCCGAGGGGCCGATCAGCGCCGTGACCTCGGTCTCCAGGATCGAGAGCGTCACGTCGCGGATGGCGGGCTTCTCGCCGTAGTAGATGTTCAGGCCGATGGCGTCCATCTTCGCCGTGTCGGCGGCCACGTCGGCGGCGGGCTCGGCGGAGGCGTGGGTGTCGTCAGTGGGCATGGCTTCGCTTGCGCGTTCGGATCCGCAGGACGATCGCGATCAGGTTGAGCGCGAACGTGAGCACGAGCAGCACCGCGACGGTCGCGAAGAGCGTCGGCCGCGCGGCGTCGACGTTCGGCGACTGCGTCGAGAGCGCGAACACGTGGTAGCCGAGGTGCATGAACATGTCGCGCATGTCGGTCGGCAGGTAGGGCAGGAAGTTCGCGGCGCCCGTGAAGATGATCGGCGCGACCTCGCCGGCGCCGCGGCTGACCGCGAGCACCACGCCCGTGAGGATGCCGCCGGTCGCGTTCGGGATCACGACGCGCCAGATCGTCTGGAAGCGCGTGGCCCCGAGCGCGAGCGAGCCGAGCCGGTAGTCCTGCGGCACCGAGCGGAGCGCCTCCTCGGTCGTGACGATCACGACCGGTAGCGTGAGCACCGCGAGCGTCAGCGACGACCACAGCACGGCGGGCTGTCCCCACACCGGCCCCGCGTCTTCGCCGTAGAACGCGGCGTCGATCCCGCGCCCCAGGAAGAGCACGAAGAAGCCGAGCCCGAAGAGGCCGAACACGATCGACGGCACGCCCGCGAGGTTGTGCACCGAGGCGCGCACCGCCTTGGCGAGCCCCGACGTGCGCGAGGCGTACTCGGAGAGATAGACGCCGGTCGCGACGCCGACCGGCACGACCGCGATCGTCATCAGCACGGTCAGCAGCATCGTGCCGAAGATCGCGGGCCAGACGCCGCCGCCGACCAGGTCCGAGCTCGGCGCGGTCGTCAGGAACTCGCCGTCGATGCGCGGCACGCCCTCGATCATCACGGGCACCAGGATCGCGAGGAGCGTCCCGATCAGGATCACGACCGCGAGCCCCGAGAGACCCGCGAGGACCCAGTCTGCCTTGCCGTACCTCATGCGCTCTCGATCATCACGAGCTCGACGCGGTCAGCTTCCGCCGCAGGCGATCGACGATGATCACCGCGGCGCGGTTGATCACGAACGTCACGACGAAGAGCATCGCGCCGAGCAGGAAGAGCACGCGCCAGTGCGCATCGCCCTGCGCCACCTCGCCGAGCTCGCTCGCGATCGTCGCGGTCACGGTGCGCGCGCTGGTCGTCGGGTCGAGCACCTCCATCACGGCGGCGTTGCCCGACGCCATCAGGACCACCATCGTCTCGCCGATCGCGCGGCCGAAGCCGAGGATCGTCGCGGCCGCGATGCCGGGGATCGCGGCGGGCAGCACGACGCGCAGCACGACCTGGTACTTGCGCGCGCCGAGCGCGAGCGCCGCGCGCTCGAGGTCTTTGGGGACCGCGCCGATCGCGTCCTCCGACACCGTGAAGATCACCGGCGCGATCGCGATGCCCAGCGCGAGCCCTGCGACGATCGCGTTGAGGCGATAGCGCAGGTCGAACGCGTCCTGCACCACCGACGCGAGCACCATCAGCGCGAAGAACCCGAGCACCACCGAGGGCACGCTCGCGAGCAGCTCGATCGTCGGCTTGATGATGTCGCGGGCGCGCTTGCTCGCGTACTGCGACACGAAGATCGCGGCGAGCACCGCGAGGGGCGTCGCGAACAGCATCCCGAGGAACGTGATCTTCAGCGTGCCGACGAAGAGCGGCACCACGTTGTACTTCCCGGTCTCGCCGACCGGCTGCCACACGAACACCGGCTCGTCGTAGCCCGTCCACTGCCGCGCCTCGAAGAGCGCCATCAGCCCGCCGATCTCGCGTTGGGCTCGCCACTCGACGAAGATCGGCAGTGCCTCCTTCGCGATGAACACGAAGATCAGCACGATCGCGAGCACGGCGATCAGCGCCAGCCCGCGGATCACGAGCTCCGCGATCCGATCGGAGAGCGGCGCGCGATAGCCGCGTCCGAGCGGCGGCGCGCTCAGCCGTCGCGCCGGCGGCCGAGCGGGCGGCGTCGCCGCGATCG
>JALYRN010000550.1 GCA_030855295.1 Myxococcota bacterium
GGACCGCGGCGATCCTCGGTGCCGGGCCGAGCGCGACGATCGAGGTGCGCGACGGAGCGGGCGACGCGATCGCGCCGCGCGTGCCGATCGAGGGCGCGCTCCACGCCGACGTCGCGCGCCGCGGCGACGCGTTCGTCGTCGCGCTCACCCGGCGCGAGAGCGAGGGCACGTTCGCGATCGAGACCCGCGAGCTCCGCTGCGAGAGCACCGCCGCGGACAGCCTGAGCTCAGATCAGGTCTCGCGCAGGCGCGGCAGCAGCTCGACGAGGTTGCAGGGCCGGTAGCGGCTGTCGAGCTGCAGCTTCAGGATCTCGTCCCATCCGTCGCGGCACGCGCCCGTCGAGCCGGGGAGCGCGAAGAGGAGCGTGCCGCTCGCGACGCCCGCCATCGCGCGGGACTGGATCGCGGCCAGGCCGATCGACCTCGCGCTGATCACGCGGAAGTGCTCGCCGAAGCCGGGGAGCTCCTTCTCGCACACGACGAACATCGCCTCCGGCGTGACGTCGCGGCCCGTGATGCCGGTGCCGCCGGTGGTGATCACGACGTCGATCGTGGGGTTCGCGATCCACGCGCGCAGCTGCGCCTCGATCATCTCGCGGTCGTCGGGGAGAATGAGCTTCGCGACGACGAGGTGGCCCGCGTCGGAGGCGCGCTCCGCCAGCAGGCGACCGGAGAAGTCGGTCTCCTCGGTGCGCGAGTCCGAGACGGTGAGCACCGCGATCGAGACCGGGAGGAACGCCTCGCTCTCGTCGATGCCGGGGCCCTTCACGCGTCGACCCCGCGCTCCTTGCCGCCGCCACCGCCGCCGCCCTTCTTCTTCTTCTTCGTGCCGGTGGGGCGGCTCTTCTTGGCGGCGGGCTTCGCGTCGTCGTCTTCGGTGGTGCCGACGGCCGCGCTCTTCTTGCCGCCGGTCTCGGCCTCGAGCGCGGCCTCGTACGCGGCGGCGCGGCGCGCGCTCTCCTCGATGTCCGCTTTCTCCTCGGCCGTGAGCGGCTGGAGGATGTTGAAGCGCTTGGTGCCGAAGATCATGTACGCGCAGCCGATGACGATCGGCAGGCTGAGCAGGTGCCCCATGTTGAGCGCCCAGCCCTCGTCGACGCCCTGCGACTCCTTCGCGAACTCCGCGATGAACCGCAGCGTGAAGTGCACCATCAAGAAGAAATAGAACGTCGCGCCGGGCCGCAGCTTCCGCGCATAGCGCGGCTGGAACCAGAGCACCGCGAACGCGAGCTCGGCGAAGTAGAGCGCCGCCTCGTAGAGCACGACCGGATGGCGCGCGGTCTGGTAGCCCCAGCGCTCGAAGATCACGCCCCACGGCCCGTCGGTCACGCGCCCGACGATCTCGCTGTTCGCGAAGTTGCCCAGGCGCACGAACGGGAACACCCAGATCGCCGTGATCATCACGGCGTCGTAGTAGCGATGCGCCGCGATCCCGAGCGGCTTGCCGTAGCGCCACCAGAAGATCAGCAGCGCGAGGATGCAGCCGAGCGCGCCGCCGTGGCTCGCGAGGCCCGAGCCCAGCGAGAAGAAGCGACCGAGCACGAAGTCGCCGTCTTCGTCGAAGCGCGGGAAATCGAAGAGGCCTTCCCACTCGTAGAAGACGAGATGGATGTAGTGCGCGCCGAGCAGCATCCCGATCGGGATCCACAGCGTCAGCCGCTCCGCGTGCTGCTTGGGCACCCCCCAGATCTGGAAGTACCTCGGCCCCGCCCATGCGCAGAGCAGGAGGCCCGTCGCGAAGAGCAGGCCGTACCAGCGCAGCTCGATCGGGCCGAACGGACCGATCGAGAACTGGGTGATGATCGGGTCGAGATTCCAGCGCACGATGGCGTCCGCTTACCGCAATCCCGCGCGAAACGCGAGCCCCGGCGTCTCGCCGGCGCGGCGATCTCCGCCTCCCGGACGGGCCGCCGACCGCGCTATCCTCGCGGGCCGATGCGGCGCTCGATCGGGATCGTCTCCGCGCTCGCGCTCGTGATCACCGGGTGCGGCGACGACGCGCCGGTGCGGCCTCGCCCGGTGGAGGCGGCTGCCGAGGCGGCGCGTCCCCTCGCCCTCGAGCGCTACGCGGTGCGGTGGGAGCCCGCGGCGCGCGAGCGCGCGATCGCCGAGGGGCGCGAGGTGATCGAGCAGCTCGAGTGCACGCGCTGCCACGTCATCGACGAGCTCGCGGCGGCAGGGCGCAGCGAGCACTGCGTCTCGTGCCACGTCTTCCTCGACGGGATGGTGCCCGGCGATCGCCACTGGACCACTCTCTCGTCGCGCTACGGCGAGGATGTGATGCGCCGGTACCAGCGCAACATCGAGCACTACCTCGCGGTGCCCGATCTGACGGCGGTCGCGCGGCGGCTGCGACCCGAGTTCATCCGCGACTACGTCGCCGAGCCCTTCGACGTGCGCCCGTCGATGCCGGAGACGATGGTGCGCATCCGCGCCGACGACGCGCAGGTGCGCGCGATCACCCGCTACTTCGCGGCCGTCGCGGAGGTCGCCGATCCGTATGCCGAGGACGCGCCCGGCGCAGCGCCGCCGGTGCTCGCCCGCGACGAGGCGCGCATCGCGCGAGGCCGCGAGCTCTTCCAGCAGCGCGGCTGCAACACGTGTCACTACGTCGGCAACGTCCGGCTCGGCCGCACCGAGGCCCAGATCGGCGCGGCGGGCATGCCCGCGCGGCTCGCGCCGAACCTGCGCTTCCTGCGCGAGCGCATGCACCCCGACGTCGTCGTCGACTGGATCGTCGATCCGCAGCGCATCGCGCCGGGCACGCCGATGCCGAACCTGCACGTGCGCGCCGAGGACGCCGAGCTCATCCGCGACTTCCTCTGGTTCGCCGACCCCGAGCTCGAGCCGATGCCGCCCAAGGCGAGCTTCGTGCTGCCGCCCGCGGCCGATCATGCGGTCGGCTGGGACGAGGTGCGCGAGCGCGTGCTCGGGCGCGTCTGCGTGCACTGCCACATGAACGATCACGAGCGCGATCGCGGGCCCGGCAGCCAGGGCGGCTGGGGCTGGCCGGCCGAGCGAGTGCACTTCCGGACGTACGAGGCGCTCGTCAGCGGCATGCCGGGCATCGAGGACCGCCAGTGGTCGTACGTCGAGACCTGGGACGAGGCGTCGATGCCGCTGCTCCTCGAGGTGATGCTGCGACGCCGCGACGAGGAGCGTCGCGATCACGTGCTGCCCTTCCACGATCACGAGCGGCCGCGCTACGCCGATCACGAGCCGGGCATGCCGATGGGCCTGCCCTCGATGACCGACGAGGAGATCGGGATCGTGCGCGCGTGGATCGAGCAGGGCTGTCCTGGCCCGACGCGCGTGACCGGCATGCCGGGGATCACCGACGGCTTCCTGGTGCCCGACGGACCGATCGCCGCGAACCACGGCTGCGGCGTGCGCCCGCCGGCCGAGACGCGCCCGGCGTGGTCGACGCAACCGGCGCCCGAGTGGGCGCGCGATTGATCGCCCGCGCGTGAGATCGAGCGCGTGAGATCGTTCGGCCGCCGTCTCTCGAGCCTCGCCGCCGCGTGGCTCGACGTGCCCGAAGGGCAGGGCGCGCGCGCCGTGCGCATGCTCGCGCTCGTCTTCCTGATGAGCGCCGCGCTCTCGCTGATGAAGGCCGCGCAGAGCGGCATCTTCCTCGCCGCCTACCCGCGGTCGGCGATCCCGTGGGCGTTCGCAGCATCGTCGGTGCTGCTCGCGTCGGTGTCGGCGGTCGCGGTCGCGTTCACGCAGCGCCTCGGCACCGCGAGGCTCGGCTCGATCGCGCTCTCGTGGACGGCGCTCGCCGTGCTCGCGCTGCGGCTGCTGCTCGCGGTGCAGCTCCCGTCGGAGGCGCTGTCCTCGGCCGTGCCGTTCGCGGTCTACGTCGTCATCGAGGCAGCGTCCGGGGTGCTCGTCATCCAGGTGTGGGCGATCGCGAGCGCCGCCACCGATGCCCGCAGCGCGCGACGTCTCTTGCCGATCGCGGGGCTCGGCGCCGGCGCGGCATGGACGATCTCCGGGCTCGCGGTGCATCCGATCGTCGGCGTGATCGGCGCCGAGGGGCTGCTGCTCGCCGCGCCCGTGCTCCTCGGGCTCGCGTGGATCGTCGCCCGCGCAGTCGCGCGTCTCGATCTCGACGTGCGCGATCGCCGTGGCAGCCGGAGCGCGCGCGCGCCGCTCGGCGACGCGTTCCGGTTCGTCGCGAAGGTGCCGCTGCTGCGCATGATGGCGCTGCTCTCGATCCTCGCGCTGGTCGTCGAGGAGGTGATGGACTTCCACGTGATGGCGACCGCGCGCGAGACGCTCGGCGACGCCGACGCGATCAGCGCGTTCTTCGGTCGCTACTACGCGATCACGAGCGCGATCGGGATGCTCCTGCTGGCCGGCCCGGCGGCCCGGATCCTCGGGGCGCTCGGCGCGACGCGCGCCCTGATCGCGACCCCGCTGGTGATCGCGATCGCCGCGCTGATCGCGACGTTCGTCCCCGGGCTCGCGGCCGCGGTGGTGCTGCGCGGCGTCGGCCGCGTGCTCAAGCAGTCGCTCTGGTCGAACGCCCAGGAGCAGATGCAGACCCCGCTCGCTCACGCCCGGCGCGCCCAGGCCCGTGCCGCGGTGCGAGGCGTGCTCGCGCCCGCCGGCTACGCGATCGCCGCGCTCGCGCTCGCGGCGATCCCCGAGCACGTCGACGAGCGCTGGCTCGCGGCGATCGTGCTCGTGCTCTCGGTCGGGATGGTGATCGTGATCGCGACCGCGGCGCGCCCGACGTACCTCGCCGCGCTCGAGCGCGCGGTCGACGAGCGCCGGCTCTTCCTCGATGCCCGCCGCGCGCCGCGGCTGACGCCGCTCGATCGCGACGCCCTGATGCTCCTCGATCGCGAGATCCGAGGCGCCGACCCCGCGCGCGCGATGCTCGCCGCGGAGGTGCTCGGCCTCACGCGCGAGGAGATCCACGTCGACCGGATCGCGCTCGCCCTCGCGCACGCCGACCCGGGGGTGCGGGAGGCGAG
>JALYRN010000049.1 GCA_030855295.1 Myxococcota bacterium
GCGCTCGTGCGCGCGACCTCGGCGTCAGCGTCGTGGCGCCGCGCCATCGTGTGCGCGCTCGCGCCGGTGCCGGTCTACGGCCCGATCGCGCTGCTCGCGATCGTGCTCGGCGCCGAGCAGCTCGACTGGTACGCGATGGAGCCCTGGATCGATCGCATCGGCGCGCTCGAGATCGGCGTCATCGTGGGCGCGATCGTCGGCGTCGCGCTCGGCGTATGGATCGGCACGAGCGCCGCGCTCGCCGCGCTTCGGGCGGCTCCCTCCCGCGCGTAGTGGACGTCAGCGCTGCCTTCACCGCGCGCGAGGGTCACGGCCGCTCACAACGCGGTCATCGACGTTCCGGTCCGGCCACCCACCACGAGGCTCGGCTCGGCACCCACGCGAGGCGAGCCTGTTCCGAGAAGAGGGCCTCGGTCATCGCGACCACACGGCCGCTGCGAGAGCCCAGCTCTTCCGCGTACGCTAGCAGCGCCGTGAGCGCCGGCTCGCTCGCGAGCACCGGACCGGGCTCGAACGAGAGCTGGACGAGGTCCATCGAGACCCATGGACACGAGAGAACGACCGCTCCGGCGTCGATGCGAACGATGAGCTGCTCGCCGCCCTCAGCCGCGTCGAGCAGCGCGTCCGGCGTCGCCGCGCTCTTCCGTCCCTCGAGCTCGATCGATCCGCGAGCACGCGCGTCCTCGATCAGAAGAGACCACGTGCTGCGATCGGCTGGGTCGACCACGAGCTGCCGGAGCGCGCCGTCGCGCGCGAGCAGTCCCTCGCAGTCTGCGACCGTCGGCCGTCCCTCGACGTACGCTCCGCCGGAAAACCGAAAGCTCGGCGCATCCATGCTCGGCAGCAACGTCGACATCAGAGCTGCCCCTTAATCTCGAGAATCTCTAGCGCGCCGTCCACGGCGGCCGTGATCGCCTCGGCGCGCAAGAGGTCAACGAGGCGCCTCTGGTCCATCGATCGTTCGTTCATGGGTCGCCTGCGCCGCGCCAGCGCGAGCTGATCGTCCGGTACCCACGCCACTTCATGCCGTGATCGCCGAGCGCGAGGGTGCTCATGGCGCCCCGAGACGATCCTATTCGTCATCCACGATGCCGCGCGCCCTCAATCGTAGCTCGGTCTCCTCACCGAGCCTGTCCTCGCGAAACTCGCCCCAGAGCGCGATGTGCTCCCAGTAGATCCCGCCGACGGAGAACTCCGCGCTGCGTGGAAGAGTGACGCTGCGCTGTCGCACGAGTCGTTCGAAGTAAGCGACGCTGTCGTCTGAAAAAGGAGTCTCGATCACTGCAGTGGGAGTGTGGGGCTGCTCGTCATAGTTCCTCCACCCACGAATATCGCGACCGAGGAACTCCTCGACGTCACGAATGGCGTCGTCACGGTTGCCGTACTTTCCAATGAACCGGAGCCCATCTCCCTCGAAGTCGCCGCTGATGTACTCGGCGGCCGACGGATACTCGATTGTCACTCGGGCTCCATCGGGAATCTTGTGGTGCCGACGTATCGTCACCGTCCGCACGAACCCCGGAGCTTCAGGCACATCACACACATCAACGGTGACGGAGTGACCCACGCTGACGTCGAGACATCGGTCGATTGTCGTTCTATCCAATCCGGAATCCCATCTCGAGCCGCTCTAGCCAGGACACGCCTGAGGAGCCCACGGTCTTCAGTCGACTGTCGACAGTCGACAGACCGTCGAACCAGGCAGCGAGCTCCACCAGGTGCGGATCGGGCTGCCGCCCCGGGGGGTCCTTCAGAATCGCCAACGTATCCGCGACGGTGGCGTTGATAGCCTGTGCGCGCAAAGTACCTACGAAATTGCTCTGGTTCATGATTCCGAGAAATGCTGGTGCGTTCCCCGCCCACTCAACCGGCTGGAGAGCCCATACTGTTTCTTGAAGGAGATCACTCGTCATCCACGATACCGCGCGCCCTCAATCGTAGCTCGATCTCCTGCCCGAGACCCGTCCTCGCGAAACTCCCCCCAGAGCGCGATGTGCTCCCAGTTGATCCCGCCGACGGAGAACTCAGCGCTGCGCGGGAGAGTGACGATGCGGTCTCGCAGGAACTGCTTCGAAGTCCACCTTGTCGTCGGAAAGCGGAGACTCGATCACTGCGACGAGGGCAACAACGCGTGGTCATCCAGGCGGAGTGACATGCTCCCGCGCAGCACCCGTCATGAGATCGACTTCGAAGGTCCGCACCACGTCCTCGAGGTCCTGATACTCACCGCGGAGCGTCTGGTCGCCGATGGAAACAATTCGGAGACCGTCCCAAGCCAACCGCTTCGTCCTCCACTTCACGCCACAATCGCCGATCGCGAGGATATCCGTCTGAGTCGCCGCCACGACAATCCCAGCTGAGACGACCGCGCGTACATCGACGATCGGCGTCGCCAGCACCGGCCCCCACACGTCTGGGGTCGACGCAGATACGATGTATCCGGCGCCGCGAGACACGACGCATAACGTGTCGGGATCGGGCAGGCTCACGACTCGAGTGATGCCATGCTCATTCGAAGCAGCGGACGCAAAGGTCCCTATCCACGGCGCACCCGCCTCGGGTTGCACCCGAAGTGTCACGCCGTCTCGGCCACCTGCCTGACCGGGCGGAAAGAAGAGCCGGCGGGAGTTCCCACCACCGGGAAGTTCGCTCAGCGCCTCGCAGGCGAAGCGATGGGGAAAGCTGAGGTCGATCTCTGTAGTCATCGGGACGGCCTGAAGAAGCGATGCATGATCAGTTCGACGTTTCCGGACACCGAAGGCCGGACTCCGATCTCGTACATGCCTTCAACACCGTTGAGGCTGCCGCGGAGCGAGTACATCACCGAATCGTTGCTCAATCCCGACCTCGAATGTCTCCAGAAATCCGCCGTAACGGTTCGCACGCCTTGTTCGAAGATTTCCTGATTGAATACCTCAGGGAAGTTGTGATACGGGCCGGGCTCAGCGTTCGTCTGATCAGTTCCCGCGTCGAATAGATCCGACTCGGATCGCGGCCGGCGCGCCCCGCGCCACAGCCATTGTTGTGAACCCAGGCGCCCGCCTCGCCGACGAAGTAGGTGTCGGCCTCTTCGACGTCGAGGTTGTAAGCGGTCTGCTCGCGGTCGAGCCAGGTTCCGCCGCCGATGCGGATCCATCCGCCGCGGGACGTGAACACTTCGTCGCCGCGCTCGAGGTGGCGGGCCTCGACCCAGCCTTGGTCTCGGACCCAGAACGGGTGCTCGCCGGTGGCCTCGACGAGCTCGGTCTCGTCGTCGCCGATGAGCTCGAGCGCGATGACGGGCTGGCCCTCGCGGATCGTGGTGTGGGTGACGAGGTAGAAGCCCTGCTCACCGGTGCGCTCGTCGAGCGCGAGCACCCGCTCACCGGCTTCGATGGTCTCGATCGCTCGCAGGCCGTTCTCGGTCTCGACCAAGGTGCCCGCGGTGAAGCGTTCGCACTTCTCGCGCGCACGCGCCGCACCGAAGGAGACGACTGGGGCGGAGACCCTGCCGGCGCCGAGATGACACGCACCGGCGCGCGGCTCGCACCGATGTAGGTGGCCGGAGGTGCTGTCATGAAACAGATGGTGGTTTCGGTTCGGATTCCTGGTGGAGACTCGAAGTCGTCGGCGTTCGCCGACCTGACTCATCGCTGGCTCGACGAGCTCGCGGACGACTTCGAGCGGCAGATGGGCCAGCCGTTCGAGGGCGGCAACGGCGTGCTGTTCGGGTGCGACGTGCTGGTGGCGCTGCACGGCGCGAAGGCGAGCTGGGAGCTCTTCGATGTCGAGGCGTTCGAGCGCTACATCCTCGAGGAGGCGCCAGGCTTCGTCATCGCGTTGCCGACGATGCTCGCGGATCTCGTCGCGTTCACGAACTTCCTCGCACGGCAGGGGCGCATCGCGCCCGAGCGGAGCGAAGCGACGCAGGCGCGGTTCTTCGCGATGCTGGGGCGCGAAGTGCACCGCGGGAAGACGACGCCTCGAGGCGACGCCGACGATGCTCCGCCGCCGCTCAACCGCGCCGAGCGACGCGCGGCTGCCGCGCGCCGCCGACGCGCGCACTGAGTGAACAGCGAGCACTGAAAATCACTTCGCGTCGCCCCAGCTGCGGCCCACGCCGATCTCGACGACCAGCGGGACGTCGAGATCGGCGTAGGGCTTCTCCATCACGCTGCGGATCAGCGTGCTCGCGGCGTCGATCTCGCGCTCGGGGCCCTCGAAGACGAGCTCGTCGTGGACCTGCAGGAGCATGCGCGTGCGCGGCGCGACGCTCGGGAGCTTCGCGGCGATCTGGATCATCGCGAGCTTGCACAGGTCGGCGGCGCTGCCCTGGATCGGCGTGTTCGCGGCGATGCGCTCACCAGTCGCGCGGTCGGTGCTGTTGAGGCTCGAGAGCTCGGGGATGTAGCGGCGGCGACCGAGGATGGTCGTGACGTAGCCGTTCGTGTGGGCGTCGAGGATCGTGCGGTCGAGCCAGCGCCGCACGCCGGCGTAGTGCTCGAAGTACTGCTCGATGTAGCGCTGCGCGTCCTTGCGCGGGATGCCGAGGATCTGCGCGAGCGCGGTCGCGCCCTGGCCGTAGATCGTCGCGAAGTTCACGGTCTTGCCGCTGTTCCGCTGCTCCGGCGTGACGTCCTCGGGCGCGACCTCGAAGAGGACGCTCGCGGTGCGGCGATGCAGATCGAGGTTGTCCCGGAACGCCTCGATCAGCCGCTCGTCGCGCGCGAAGTGCGCCAGCACGCGCAGCTCGATCTGGCTCCAGTCCGCCGCGATGACGAGCGTGCCCTCGGGCGCGACGAACGCCTTGCGGATGCGCTTGCCCTCGGGCGTGCGAACCGGCGTGCGCTGCAGATCGGGATCGGTGGTGATGAGCCGGCCCGACACGCCGGTGGTCTGGAGGAAGCTCGCGTGCACGCGCCCGGTCTCGGGTGAGACTGCGTGGCGCAGCACGTCGGTGTACGTGTTGATCAGCTTCGCGAGCTCCCGCTGCGAGAGGATCAGCCGCGCGATCTCGTGCTTGGGCGCGAGCCGCTCGAGCACCTCGGCGTCGGTCGAGTAGCCCGTCTTCGTCTTCTTGATCACCGGCAGCTTCAGCTCCTCGAAGAGCACGTCGGCGAGCTGCTTGGTCGAGCCGATGTTGAACTGCCGCCCCGCGAGCGCGTAGATCTGCTGCTCGAGCTCGAGCTTGCGCGCCTCGAACTCGATGCTCATCGCCTCGAGGTCCGGCGCGTCGACGCGGATGCCCGCGACCTCCATCGCGCCGAGCACCGACGCGAGCGGCAGCTCGACCTCGAGGTAGTGCGTGAGCTGGCCCTCTTCCTCGAGGCGCGCGCGCAGCACCGGCGCGAGCGCGAGGATCACGTCGGCGTGCTGGCCCGCCCAGTGCGCCGCCTCCTCGCACGGCGCCTCGCTCGGCGATCGCTCCTTCTGCCCTGCGCCGATCAGCGACTTGATCGGAGGCACGCCGCGCTGGATGTACTCCTTCGCGATCTGATCGAGGCGGTGCGGGATGCACTTGCTCGGCTCGACCAGGAACGACGCGATCATCGTGTCGATCACGTCGCCACGCAGCGCGATGCCCGCGCGGCCCAGCACGACCGTGAGCTGCTTCGCGTCGTGCACGGCCTTCGGGCGCGAGCCGTCCTCGAGCAGCGCACGCACCAGCTCGATCCCGCTCGCTCCGAGGTGCTCGCCGCTCCCCGCGAACGGGAGATAGAACGGTGCGCCCTCGTCGGCCGCGAGCGCCAGGCCCACGAGCTGACCGCGCACGATCGCCGACACCGGCTCGAAGACCGGCACGATCGCGACGTCTCGATCGCGCGGCAGCGCGTCGATCGCGGCGCGCGCGTCGTCGAGGCTCGTCAGGCAGCGGACGGTCGCGCTCGACGTGTCGCTCGCCTTCGCGTCGTCGCCGCCGGTGAGGAGCGAATAGAACTCGAGCTCTCGATAGAGCGCGTCGAGCTCGGTCGGGTCGGGCGGCGCGATCACCAGCGCGTCGAGCGAGGTGTCGAGCGGCACGCTCGCGTCGACCGTCGCGAGCTCGCGATAGAGCTTGGCCTCGTCGGCGTGCAGCTCGAGCGTCGACTTCTGTTTCCCTTTTAGATCCGCGATGTTGGCGAGAACACCGTCGAGCGATCCGTACTTCTCGAGGAGCTGCGCGGCGCCCTTCTGGCCGATCCCCGGCACGCCCGGGATGTTGTCGACGGTGTCGCCCATCAGCGCGAGCAGGTCGGGGATCCGCGCCGGCGGCACGCCCCACTTCTTGCGCACGAGGTCGGCGTCGTAGACGACGTCCTTCATCGTGTCCTGCATGCGGATGCCGCTCCGCACCATCTGCGCGAGGTCCTTGTCGCCGGCGACGATCACGACCTCCATGCCGGCCTCGGCGCCGCGCCGCGCGAGCGTCGCGATCACGTCGTCGGCCTCGTAGCCGGGCACGCGCAGCATCGGGAAGTGGTTCGCCGCGACGACGCGATCGATCCACGGCAGCTGCTCGCGCAGGTCGCCCTGCATCGCAGGGCGCTGCGCCTTGTACTGCGGGAACTTCTGCTCGCGGATCGTCACGGTGGGCGCGTCGAACACCACCGCGCCGCGATCGGGCATGCGCCCCGAGAACAGCTTCCGGAACATCGTCGCGAACCCGTAGATCGCGTTGGTGTGCAGCCCGGTTCGGGTCGCGAGGTTCGCTGGGATCGCGAAGAAGGCGCGGAAGACGAGCCAGCTTCCATCGACGAGGACGAGTCGTTCGCTGCGGGCCATGGCGCGCGGAGTCTACCCTCCGCGCGCCCCGGTGCGGACCTCAGGACTGGAGCGCGTACCCGGCGCCGTCCGACGGAAGCGCCTTGGCGCGCTGCCAGGTGTCGACCAGCGCCTTGCCGGCGTCGAGGTTGTTCGGGATCTCGAGGAAGCCGCCGCGCATCGCGAGGCTCACGTCGACGCCGCCGCCTTTGATCGCGAGCTTCTTCTTCCGGAACATGCCGCTCAGCTTCGCGCGCTCGACCTGGTTCCACGGGATCGTCTTCACCTCCTCCATCCGGTCGCCGGTGAGCCAGCCGCGCTTGTGGCGCACGAGCACCGCGCGGTGGTCGGTGACGAGCACGAGGTAGTGGCTCGCGAGCATCGGGATGCCCATCGACCACCACGGCACCTCCGTGGCGCTGGCGCGCGCGACGAGCTGCTCGCCCGGCTGGAGGAGCGCCTTCGAGACAGTGTCCACGTAGAGATCGCTGAAGAACATCGCCATGACTTGGTTTCCTCCGCTTCGGCGGCGCGCCGTGCACCGCTCGTTGGGTTCGCGACGGAGTACCCGCCGCCCCTCGGAGGGCCCCCCTCAAACGCGATCAAAGAAGATCAAACGAGCGCGAGATACGATGCGATCCACGCATGGACGACGGCGCTTCCACGTTCCCGGTCTGCACCTTCAAGCGGGTGTTCGACACGCTCCCGGTGCAGGAGGTGCTGACGCTCTCGGAGCTCGTCGCGTGCTTCCGGCGCTTCGAGCTCAAGCCGCAGCTGCACGCGAAGATCGAGCGAGAGATGGCGCGCATCGATCGCGCGCTCGGGCAGGCGCTCGCCGGCGAGCCCGCGGTCGGCGAGCGTCTGACGTCGATCCTCGGCGCCGCCTCGCGCGCGCGGGCCGAGGGTGGGCAGGATCCCGCGATCGCGATGCGCGCGAAGGCCGAGGAGCTGCGCGTGGGCGCGCGCGCGTCGGCGAAGCGCGACCTGCGCCTGTGGTCGCCGGTGCTCTATCGCGAGGGCACGCCCGAGCGCGGGAGCGAGGGCGTCACGCACGTGTCGTGTCTGGTGCTCGACTACGATCGCGGGGTGCGCATCTCGGATGCGCTCGCGCTCTGGCAGGACTGGTTCCACTGCGTGCACACGACGTGGTCGCACACGCCGGAGCACCCGAAGTTCCGGGTGATCCTGCCGCTCGCGGCGCCGGTGCCGGCCTCGCAGTGGGAGACGCTGTGGCGATGGGCCGAGCGCCAGGCCGAGGGCGAGATCGATCCCGCGATGAAGGGCGTCGCAGCGAACTACGCGCTGCCGGCGGTCGGCAGCAAGGAGCATCCGCGCGAGGCGATGACGCACGCCGCGCCGGTGCTCGATCCGCGCGATGTCGGCGTGGAGATCGGCGAGCCGCTGCGGCTGCCGGTGCGGCACGCGGCGGTGTCGTCGATGCTCGGGGATCCCGACAAGGAGTACGTCGTCCACGAGACGAGCGAGACGGTCTACGTCTACGACGATCCCGCAGACGACGCGGAGTGGGAGGAACGCGTCTCGATCGAGCCCCCGACCGCGTGGCTCCCACCGCCCGCGCCCACGCCCGCGCCGGCGCCCGCGCGCCGACGACGTCGCCGCGACACGATCTGCGTCGACTTCGACGGCGTGCTGCACTCGTACACGTCGGGCTGGAAGGGTGGCACCGTGATCCCCGATCCGCCGGTGCCGGGCGCGATCGAGTGGCTCGCGCGCGCCCACGAGCGCTACGAGCTCGCGATCCTCTCGACGCGCACCCGCGAGAGCGGCGCCGCCGACGCGATGCGCGCGTGGCTGCGCGATCACGGCCTCGCCCCGGAGATCGTCGATCGCATCTCGTTCCCGCGATCGAAGCCGCCGGCGCGCGTCTACATCGACGACCGGGGCTGGCGCTTCGAGGGCACGTTCCCGACGCTCGAGGAGATCGACGGCTTCGAGCCGTGGAACAAGCGCAGCCGCTGAGCGGCGCGCCACCAAAGCGAAGAGCACGACCCACGGAGGTGGATCGTGCTCTTCGGGTGTCGCGCAGGACCGCGGGACGGCCCCGCGCTCAGTCGCGGTTCGTCACAGCGTCTTGAGGTACTCGATCAGCGCGTAGCGCTGGTGATCGCTCAGGTCGGTCCCGTACACGTGGCCGCCGTTGCCGTTGCCGAGCGCCGTCGTGCTCAGCAGCACCGCGCCGCGCTCGGGCTCGGTCGAGAAGCCGAGGTCCACCGGATCGAACTCGTTGCTGCCCACGTAGAACTCCGTGCTGCGCTGCGCCGGCGGCAGGAGCAGCTCGTACATCGAGGGCACCGAGCCGTTGTGGAGGAACGGCGCAGTGAACGCGATGCCATCGAGCGGACGCGCCCGGTAGGTGATCAGCTGGGGAATCGGCGCCGAGCGCGACTCGCGGTAGCTGAGGTAGTCGTAGATCTGCGGGGGCGTGAACCCGCTGACCGCGAAGAAGCGCTGGATGATCATGCTGCCCGAGAGCGCGAGCAGCTGGACCGCCGGGACCTTGCCGTCGGGGCCCACCGTGATGCCGACCGCCGACATCATCGGCAGCCACGGGCCGGGATACGCGCGGCGCGTCGCGAACGTCATCGCCGCCATCGGATCGGTGCCGAGCGAGCCGAGCGGCGTCGAGAAGTCCATCTGCGCGAAGGTGCGGCCGAATACGTTCGGCGCGCTGCGCGGGGCCACCTCGGCGTGGCAGCCGACACAGTTCTCGGCGTAGAGCACCTCGCCCTCGGCCGCGAGCTCGAGATCGATCTCGCCGAGGATGTCCTCGGGCCACAGCGGCGACTCGAGCTCCCGGACCCAGTTCTCGAGCGCGTGCAGGTTGGGGATGTTCGCGCTGGAGACGACGCGGCCGCTGGCGTCGAGCCGAGCCTCGGCGAACACGCCGGTGACCTCACCGACGTTGCGGCCGAGCGGGCTGTGCACCGACGAGTTGTACTGCGCCCACTCGAAGTCGGGCGTTCCCCACAGGTGCGGGAACTGCGTCGGCGCGATGCCGGGCGCGCAGTTCTCCGGGACGCCGAGCAGCTCGCAGACGACCTCGTTGCCGATGACCGAGAACGCGTCCGTGCGGCTCGGGCCGTGCGGGGTCAGGCCGCGGGTGCGCTGGATGCGGCGCTCCCACCAGGTGGTCTCGGCCTCCATCTCGGTGCGGAGCGCAGCGCGATCGGTCGCGCCGATCGCGCGGGCGAAGCGGTCGAACTTCCGAGCATCGGCGAGCGTCGCCTGCAGCGAGGCGAGGATGCCGTTCTGGAGCTGCTCGAGGTCGCCCATGCCCTGGCTGCCGTCGATGCGGATGCGTGTGCCGGCGTACTCGATCTCGCCGGTGTGGCAGCCGGCGCAGGTCAGGCCGATCTGATCGCCGTTCACGGAATCGACGTCGCGCGCGAAGCCGACCGGGAGGTTGTCCGGGTTCGCCTCGGTCGCGCCGTCGACCAGGAAGCCCATGCGGCGCATGTTCGAGGCGGCGCGGAAGAGCTGCCGGCGATCGGCGTTCTCGAGGTGGAGGAACCACGAGTACGGGAGCATCCGCGAGCCCTGCGTGGTCTGATAGAACGCCGCGCGAGTCGCCGGGTCCCAGCCCTGGTCGAGGATGACGTCGGGCGCGTCCTCGCCTGCGTCGTCGCCGCCCGCGTAGAGGGCCGCGGTCGCCTCACCCACTGGCTCTCCTGGGGCGACACAGCCGACCGCCGTGATCGTGAGCGCCGTCGTCAGACATCGCAGCAGCTTCTGTTCGCTCGCCATCTGCATACTCCTTGGGTGAGAGAGATCACAATCTCACATCCGAGCGCCGATGGAAACAGCGTGCTTCCAACGATACAGCCACAGCTGAACGGGCGCGCCCGGCGGTCAGAGGCTGTCTAAAAATCGGCTCGCCCGCTCCGGGTCCTTCCGTCCGCGCGCGCGGCGCGCGCTCCCGTCCGGTCCCTCCGGGGCGAGCACTCCTGTCGGGTCAGTCGATCGGGCGCACCAGCGTGCTCAGATGCGGCGCCATGCGCGTCGCGAGGTCGCGCACGATCTGCGCAGGATCGGGCGACTCGAGCGTCGGCAGCCGCACCTGCGGGACGCGCGCGAGCTCCTTCGTCAGCGACGCGCTCAGGCGATCGCCGGCGCGCTTGCGCACGTCGAACTCGTGCTGCACCTGGGCGACCGCGTCGGCGAGCGGCGGCCAGCCCGGCGCTTCCTTGCGCAGCGGAGCGAGCCAGTCGGGCTCGTTCTCGTCGCTGCGGTTGAGCAGGAGCGCGGTCGGGACGTGGTTCAGGCGTGTCAGCTTGCGCGCGAGGAACGCCACGTCCGCCTGCGCGGAGCCGGTCGGCGCCGAGACGAGCAGATAGCGCGTGCGCTCGCCGAGCAGCATCCGCTCGCTCATCCGCGCGAACCGCGCGAAGCGATCCTTGATCAGCGCGAGATCCGCGAAGAGCTGCGCGAGATCCTTGAGCACGCGCGGGTTCAGGATGCGCCCGAACAGCGCCTCGACACGCTTCTCCATCGACGCGAAGAGCCCCGGGCCACGCTCGTCCTGCGCGACGTTCTTCGCGAGGTTCCCGAGCCACGCGACCGCACGTCCCTCGAAGAGCACCGCCAGGCGGCCCGGATACGACACGAAGTCGAGCGCGTTCCGGGACGGCGCGGTGTCGATCACGAGGTAGTCGTACTCGCCCTCGTCGATCGCCTTCGCCACCAGGATCAGCGACACGATCTCGTGCATCCCCGCGGCGGCGTCCGCCATCGTGAGGTAGACCGGGTTCTTCATCACGCGCTCGAGGTCGTCGGGGCGCCCCTCGAAGAGCACCTTCGCGAACGTCGGCGTCGAGCGCCGCGGCTCCGGCATCAGCGCGAAGAGCTTGCCCTCGACCGCCGGCTCGACGTGCGCCGGCTGGATCTCCTCGGTGATCTCGACGCCCATCGCGTGCGCGAGACGACGCGCGGGATCGACGGTCACCACGAGCGTGCGCTTGCCCGTGCGCGCGAGCGCGACCGCGAGCGCCGCGGACGAGGTCGTCTTGCCGACGCCACCGCCGCCCGCGCACACGATCGTGATCGGCACCTTCGTGCTCACGCTGCGTCCTCTTCGATGAGCCATCGCGCGATCTCGGCGGCGGTCGGATCGTCCATCGCCTCCCCGAGGATCAGCGGCCGGATCGGCAGCCCCTCCTTGCTCGCGCCCGCCAGGATCTCGCGCGCGTCGGACTGCGCCTCGCGCCGCGCCTCGAGCACCGTCAGCAGCTGCCCCGCCGCGACGCCGCTCTCGCCGCCGCGGTTCGAGAGAGCGCGCGCGGCGTCCCATGCCGCCGCCGGGAGCTCACGCGGAAAGCGATTCACGACGAGCCGCGACGGCGACAGGCCGACCTCGACCTCGAGCGCGCGACAGAGCTCGATCGTCTCGAGCAGCACCAGCCGCTCGGGCAAGGTCACGACGACGACCGAGCAGCGCGCGGGCGAGACGAGCCGATCGATCAGCCGCTGCGCCAGGTCGTGGATCGGACCCGACGCGAACATGTCGCGCATCTGCACGGGGAGCCGGAGCCACGCGAGGCCGTGGCCGGTCGCCGGCATGTCGACGACCACGCGCGCGCCCGGATGCTCGTCGGCGTAGATCCGCACGCACTCGAGCATCGCGAGCTCGCGCATCGCGGGCGCGGCGCGGAGCATCGGACGGACCGCGAAATTCCCGATGAACAGGCGCGCGAGGATCGTCGAGCCGAGCAGGTTCGCGACGGCGCGCTCCATTGCATCGCGTGGATCGACGACGCGGTGCGCGACCTTGCTGCGCGGGCCGAGCACGCGCTTGCCCGACTCACCGTCGCCGAATTCGATCAGCACCGCGCGGCCCTCGCGGCGCGCGGCCGCCTCGGCGATCCCGGCGGCCAAGGTGGTCTTGCCGACCCCACCCTTGCCGGTGACGAGCACGATCGGACCGAGCGGCGGCAGCTTCTCTGAGCTGGCAGGTGTGCTGGCGCTGGCGGCGGTGGGGACGCGAGCCGAGGACATCCGAGGAACCGGCCCGAGTCGTAGCAGAATCCTTCCCCGCGCGATACGAAGCGCGCAACGCGCGCTCCCGTACGGTCCCGCCGGGGCGAGCACTCCTGCTGGGTCAGGCCTGTCCACGATCGGCTCGCCCGCTCCGGGCCCTATCCGTCCGCGCGCGCGACGCGCGCTCCCGTACGGTCCCTCCGGGGCGAGCACTCCTGCTGGGTCAAGCCTCGAGCACCTGGTGCTTGGGCGGAGGAGAGCTCAGGACGCGCCGTGCCGTCGTGATCAGCTCGTCGGGCTCGACCGGCTTCGCGAGGTACGCCTGGAAGCCCGACGAGAGCACGCGCAGGCGATCGGTCAGGCGCGCGTGCGCGGTGAGCGCGATCGCGGACGTCGAGCCTCCGCGGTCGGGAGCGAGGTCGCGCACGCGCGCGAGCAGGTCGTAGCCGTCCTCCTCGGGCATCGCGAGATCGGACACGATCAGGTCCGGGCGCCACGCGGTCACGATCGGCAGCGCATCGCGCGCGGAAGACGCGGTGCGCACGTCGGCGCCCGCGCGCATCATCAGCTCGGAGAGCATCTCGAGGCTGTCGAGCTCGTCGTCGACGACCAGGATGCGCCAGCCGCGGAGCGCGCCGACCGTCGTCTGCAGCGGCTTCGTCTCCGCGAGCGCGGGCGTCGACACGCGCGGCAGGTGCTCCGACTCGCCGTCGGCGAGCGGGCGGAGCAACACGGTGAACCGCGCGCCGTGCCCCGGGCCCTCGCTCTCCGCGCTGATCGTTCCCCCATGGAGCTCGACCAGGTGGCGCACGATCGCGAGCCCGAGCCCGAGCCCCGCGTGCTTGCGCGTGATCCCGCCGTCCTGCTGGCGGAAGCGATCGAACACGTGCGGCAGGAACTCCGGCGCGATGCCCTGACCCGTGTCCTCGACCACGATCGCGAGCTGCCCGTGACGCCGCTCGACGCAGAGCCGGACGCGGCCGCCGTGGGGCGTGAACTTCACGGCATTCGAGAGCAGGTTCACGATGATCTGCTTGAGGCGCTCGGGATCCCCCGCGACCAGATCGGCGCTCGCGTCGAAGCGACGCTCGATGCGGATCTCCTTCTCCGCAGCGGTCGGTCCGACCGTCTCGACCGCGCTCTGCACGACGATGCCGAGCGCGACGCGCTTGAGCTCGAGCCGGAGCTTTCCGGAGATCATCCGCGAGATCTCGAGGAGGTCCTCGATCAGCTTCGCTTGCGAGCGGGCGTTGCGCTCGATGACCTCGAGCGCGCGCGCGCTCTTCGCCGGGTCCAGCACGCCCGAGCGCATCATCGTCAGCCAGCCGAGCATCGCGTTCAGCGGCGTGCGCAGCTCGTGCGAGACCGTCGCGAGGAAGTCGTCCTTCGCGCGGTTCGCCGCCTCGGCGTCGGCGCGCGCCTTCTTCTCGGAGTCGAGCAGGCGCTGCAGCTCGGTCTCGGCGCGCATGCGCGCGGTGATGTCGGTGAACATCCCGAGCGCACCGCTCGGCACGCCGTGGGCGTCGGGAATCGGCGCAGTCGAGACGTGCGCCCAGAGCGGCAGCCCGTCGGAGCGTCGGAGGCGCAGCTCGAACGAGCCGCGCTCGCCGGCGAGGATCGCGCTGAAGCGACGGAGCCCCTCGCCGCGATCCTCGTCGTGCAGGAACTCGCGCGCGTTGCGCCGCAGCAGCTCGCGCAGCGGCACGCCGAGCATCTCCGCCATGCTCGCGTTCGCGAACTCGATCGTGCCGCGCCCGTCGAGCGTCCAGATTCCTTCGCTCGCGGTCTCGAGGATCCGGCGGTGCGCCTCCTCGCGCTCACGGAGATCGGTCGCGTACTGCTCGGAGCGGCCGCGACCGACCGCGACCGCCTCGTTGAGCGCCGAGATGGCGACCCCCGTCGCCGCGAAGATCCCGAGCGCGAGGCGATCACCCGCCAGCTCGACCCCGACCACGTGGATCGGCGGCAGCCACAGATACGTCGCGCACACGGCGCTCAGCGCGGTCGCGAACAGGCCGGGGCCGAGCCCGCCGTACCAGCCCGCGATCATCACGGCGAGCGTGAACGGGAGCATCGGCGCCCGCACGCCCAGCAGCGGGTCGAGCAGCAGCCGCGCGCCGACGGTCAGCCCGACCGCGATCGCCGCCGCGCCGTAGCGCAGCACCCGAGGTCTCGACGAGAACATCCGCATGGACCGCGCACGGCGAGGGACACAGCTCTGCCTTCCTCGAAGGTATAGGCGCGCGATCGTGGGTGACGAGCCCACCGGCGTCGGTCGTAGAGGCCATGCTGGTCGGACGCGCAGCATGCGACGACGCGCGCCACGAGTGCGTGGCGAATCGCCACGCGAGGTCCTCATCGCGCGCGCCGCTCACGTCGTCTGCGAAGCGTCCGCCTCCTCGGCCGGCCCCTCGATCGTCAGCGAGACCGAGATCGCGGCGCCCCCACGCCGCGACTCGCCGATCTCCAGCGCGCCGCCGTGCTCGCTGACGATCCGATCGACGATCGCGAGCCCGAGCCCGGTGCCACGGGCCTTCGTCGTGTAGTAGGGCTCGAGGATGCGGGCGCGCTCCTCTTCGGGAATGCCCGGACCGTCGTCGCTGACGGTGATGCGCACGCCGCCCATCGTCGGCTCGGCCGCGACCTCCACGTGGCCCTGATCGCCACGCTTGCTCTCGGCCGCGTCGATCGCGTTCTGCACCAGGTTCACCAGCACCTGCGTGAGCTGATCGCGATCGGCGCGCACCCTCGGGAGCGCGCTCGCGAGGCTCATCTTGATCGGAAGGCGCGGCGAGGTGTCGGTGATCGTCGCGTCGCCACCCGGCGAGTGGAGCTGCACGACCTGCGTGATCACCTCGCGCACGTCGAGCGCCGCCGGCTGAGGGCGCGGCAGGCGCGCGAACTGCGAGAACTCGCTGACGATGCGCTCGAGGCGATCGACCTCTTCGAGCACGGTGCGGGTGGACTCCTCGAAGATCTCGTCGAAGTCCGGGTGCTGCCGCTGCTTGGTGCGGCGCATCGTCTCCATCGACATCCGGATCGGCGTCAGCGGGTTCTTGATCTCGTGCGCGATGCGGCGCGCGATGTCGCGCCACGCGGCGACGCGCTCCGCGCGCTTGGCGCGCGACTGCGCGCTCTGGAGATCGCGCGCCATCCGGTTGAAGGCCGAGAAGGTGCCGCTCGCGCCGCTGCGCGCGGGCTCGAGCGAGAACTCGAGATCGCCGCGGCCGATCCGAGCGGCCGCGACCTCCAGCTCGAGC
>JALYRN010000551.1 GCA_030855295.1 Myxococcota bacterium
CTCGTAGAGCGCGCCGGCCGCGTGCGCCGGCGCGAGCCAGCCGAGGTCCTCGAAGAGGCCGCTCGCGAGCGCGACGCGCGCGCTGTCGCGGAGCGCCACCGGATCGTGGCCCTCGAGCGGCACCGGACGGAGCTCGGACGCGGCGCCGGCGAGCGTCGCCATCGCCTGGCGGAACACCGCCCGCCGCTCGTCGGCGTCGGAGATCCGATGAAGGCGGGAGAGGCCGTCGAGATGCTCGCGGGAAGCCCGCATGGGCGAGCGAGAGTATCGCTTCCGCGCTCGGAGTGGCGCGAAATTGCGGCGCAATGCGAGCGAAGCGCGCGCCTACGGGGCGGCGGGCGGCGCGTCGGTGAGCGCGTCGTCGGCGTCGACCTCGATCCCCGCCTGCTGCAGGAGCCGCAGCGCGTTGCTGGTCTTCACGACGCCGTCGCGCAGCCGGTAGTCGAACGTCATCTCGCCGTTCTCGAAGACGTCGGTGAAGTGCACGTTGCCGACGCGCCCCGGCATCTCGCGATCGAGGTCGGAGAGGGCGACGTCGTGCGTCGCGACCAGCCCCATCGCGCCGCGCGCGAGCAGGTGCTTCACGACGGCGCGCGCGCCCTTGTGCCGCGCCCGCGCGTTCGTGCCGCGCAGCAGCTCGTCGAGCAGGAAGAGCAGCGGCGGCGGCTCGTCGGCGCCGGCGATCACCGTCCGGAGGCGCGTCAGCTCGGCCTGGAAGTAGCTGGCGCCGGACTGCACCGAGTCCGAGATGCGCATGCTCGCTCGCAGCCGGACCGGAGGCGTCGAGAACGACGTCGCACACACCGGGCCGCCCGCGAGCGCGAGCGCGACGTCGACGCCGAGCGCGCGCAGCAGCGTGCTCTTGCCCGCCATGTTCGAGCCGGTGACGACCAGCGCGTGACCGGGGCCCTCGATCCGCAGATCGTTGCGCACGCGACGCTCGGCGGGAATCAGCGGATGCGCGATGCCCTGCGCGATCATCGGCGAGCCGGGCTCGGTGATCTCGGGCATCACGACCCCCGCATCGCCGTGCAGCAGGGTCGCGAGCGAGGCGAGCGCCTCGATCTCGCCGACCACCTCGAACCACGTGCCGCACTTCTGGCCGGCGTGCTGCATCCACCGCTCGACGCCGGCGAGACAGTGCAGATCCCAGAGCAGGAAGAGATCGACGAAGACGTGGACGATCCCCTGGGTGCGCAGATCGAACAGCGAGGTCCACCGCTCGAGCCCACGGAGCTGCTCGGACGGCGTCTTGCCCTCGATGCGCAGGCTCTCCTGGAGAGAGCGCAGGAGCGGCGCCTTCCACTCGGTGCGCTCGACGACGCGCAGCATCGCCGCGAACGACTCGACGAAGCGGCGTCGCGACGAGAGCAGCGCGTACCGCTCCGCGATCGCGTGCCCGGTGCGCCACACCAGGATGCCCTGCGCGGCGAGCGGCAGGAGCCAGATGCCCGTCGGCAGCACGCGCCCCGAGAGCACGAGCAGCACGATGGTCGCGATCGGCAGCGCGAAGCTGAGCGCGCGCAGCCACGGCTTGCTCGTCACGAACGGCGGTCGCTGCGCCAGCTCGAGGAACGGCCGGGCGTCGAGCGAGTCGGTGCCGGTGTCGAGCACCGCCGCCTCGAGCTCCTGTCTCAGGTCGACGTCCGCCGCGAGCTCGCGCACCGCCTCCTGCCGGAGCAGCACCGTCGCGCGATCGGCGGGCGCGCCGAGCCAGCGCGCGAGCGTCTCGGCGCCGCGCCGGGTGTGCGTCACCGTGATGCGCTCGAAGAGCGACCCCGGGCCGACGACGTCGAGATCGGACGCGTAGGAATGATCGCTCGCGAGCAGCTCGCCGCCGTGCGGAAAGCCCTGCGTGCGTCCCTCGATGCGCAGCAGGTGGCGCTCGTGGATCGTCTGCCGCGTCAGCGCGCGGTCGCGCTTCTGGACCACCAGCGCATGCGCGATCACCGCACCGAAGAACGCCAGGAACGCGAGCGCGCCGCCGATCAGCCACTCCTGCGAGCCGCGCGAGAGCCCGATCCCGGTCGCCGCGACCGCCGCGCCGAAGAGCGCGAGCCGCAACAGCGAGATCCGTACACCGAGCGAGTCCTTCTGCGCCGCTTCGCGCGCGAATCGATCGCGGCGGAGCGTGTGCTCCTCCCGGGCGGTCGTCGTCACAGTGCGCGCGTCACTTCTCGTCGGCGCCGGGAGGAGGCGTGCTGCCGCTCGGACCAGCACTCGGAGCCGTGCTGCCGGCCGGCGACGCCGCGCCGGGAGCGACCGCGCCGGGAGCGACCGCGCCGGGAGCGACCGCGCCGGGAGCGACATAGCCATCGGGGGCCTGTCCGCCGCTGCCGAAGAAGAAGTCCTCGCACTGCTTCAGCAAGAACTCGGTGCCCTGCTTCGACGAGAGGTCGATGCGGTACTCGTTGATCAGCATGGTCGAGTGGGCGAGCCACTGCTTCCAGCCTTCCTTCGAGACGCTCTCGTGGATGCGCTTCCCGAGCTCGTTCGGGAACGGCGCCCGATCGAGCCCCTCGGCCTCCTGCTTGAGCTTCACGCACTGGACCATCGCCATGGGGGCATTCCTAGTGAACGCGCGCCGTTC
This sequence comes from Myxococcota bacterium, assembly GCA_030855295.1. Lineage (GTDB taxonomy): Bacteria > Myxococcota_A > Polyangia > Polyangiales > Sandaracinaceae > Sandaracinus. The sequence goes on from JALYRN010000551.1 coordinate 2,591, forward strand.
GCGCAACGGGGCACGCGCACGCGAGGCTCATCGAGCCGCGCGCGGGCCGCGGCTCTCGAACACCCACGCCGGAGGAAAGTTCAGCGGCACCGGGCGGCGCGTCACCTGATCGAAGTGCGTCTCGAGATAGCGCCGATAGTCGAACGGAACGAACCCGCGCTCGGTGCTGATCACCAGCCAGCGCGTGTGGATGTAGCCGAACTGCACGTACACGCCGTCGGGCGCGAGGCACTCCGCGATCGAGTCGACGATGCCGTCGCGCACTGTGGGCGGGATCAGGCTCATCCCGAGCGACGACACCACCGCGTCGACCTTCTCCGTGCAGCCCGCGCCGTCGAGCAGCTCGCGGATGTGCTCGGCGGATCCGCAGATCGCGTGCAGGCGCGGATCGCTCACCGAGCGCACGAGCTGCTGGTGGATCGGCTCGTCGATCTCGATCGTGTAGAGCGCCGCGTCCGCGCGCATGCGCGAGAGCAGCGGCTTGGTCATCACGCCGACGCCGGGCCCGAGCTCGAGGATGCGCAGCGCGCGCTCGGGCTGCGCGCGGTCGACCATCGCGTCGACGAGGAAGCGCTGGCTCGGCAAGAAGCTCGCGGTCTGATCCCACTTCGCGAAGCCCTGCCGGAAGAAGGTCCAGAACGCGCGAGGATCGTAGGGCCGGGGCATTGGACGAATGCGTGCTTTCGCGAGGAGAGGAAGGGGAGGGCGCGTCGTCGGGCGCGCGCGAATGTAGCGGAAAAGCGGCATGAGCCAAGCGCCGGCGGGCCATCGTTGTCGGAGCGACGTCGGCTCTGCCACGCTCGGAGGCTCGTGCGCACCTCGATCCCCGCCGCGCTCCCCGCGCCGATCGCGCTCCCGATCGAGCTCCTCGATCGCGCGCGGCTCGCGTTCCTGCGCGCGCTCGGACCCCTCGCGAGGCCGCTCGTGCGCTCGCGCGAGCTGCGCGTCGCGGTCGCCGGCACGATCGGCGTGCTGATCGCGCTCGCGCTGACGGGCGTCGCGCCGCTCTGGATGCTCGCGCTCGGACCGATCCTGCTCGGCGTGCCGCACGCGGCGGCGGACGTGCGCTACCTCGTGCAGCGCCCCGGCCTGCACCGGCGGCCCGCGTTCTGGCTCCTCGTGGTGCTCCCGCTCGCGGTGGCGACGATCACCGTCGACGTGCGCTGGGGGCTCGCGGCGCCGATCGGTGCGGCGCTCGCGGCGCGCGGATCGATCGCGCGACGTGCGCTCGTGATGGTGCTCGCCGCCGTCGCGCTCGCGCTCGCGTGGCAGGACCCGTGGTCGGCCGCGCTCGTGATCGCGCACGCGCACAACTTCGTCGCGATCGCGTTCTGGCTCGCGTGGCGCAAGCGGCGCAGCTGGCTGCACGCGCTGCCGCTCGGTGCGCTCGCGCTCGGCTGCATCGCGATCCTCGCGGGTGCGCTCGATCCGCTGGTGATCGCGCTCGGCGGCCTCGAGGGCGAATCGACGGGCACCGGTCTCTGGTACCACCTCGCGACGCTCGCGCCCGGCCTCGGGGCGCCGTGGGGCGCGCGGCTCGTGATGCTCTTCGCGTTCACGCAGTCGGTGCACTACGCGATCTGGGTGCGCCTGGTGCCCGAGGAGGATCGCGCGCAGCGCACGCCGCGCACGTTCGCGGCGAGCCTGCGGGCCTGGCGCGTCGACTGCGGCACGCCGGTGGTCGCGCTGACGATCGCGATCGCGCTCGGCATCGCGATCTGGGCGATCGTCGACCTGGCGGCGGCGCGAGACGGCTATCTTCGCGGCGTGATCTCGCACGGCTATCTCGAGCTCGCCGTGGTGGCGTGGCTGGCGGTCGAGCGGCGCGGGCTGCGCACCTCCGAATGGCTTGGATCCTCCGCTGGCTGACCGCGTTCGCGCTCACGCAGTGCGTCGAGATGGGCTTCTACGTGAACGCCCACCGCGCGCCGCGGCCGCTCGCCGAGCGCCTCGCGATCGCGTTCGGCTGTAGCGCGATCACACACCCGCTGGTGTGGTTCGTGGTGCAGCCCGCGATGGAGATCGCGCTCGACGCCAGCGAGGTCTCGTGGAGCGGCACCACCGCGTACTGGATCGGCGTGCTGGTGGCCGAGTCCTTCGCGGTGATGACCGAGGCCGGCTTCCTCGCGTGCTTCGGCGTGCGATCGGCGCTGCGCTGGGCGCTCGCGGCGAACGCGACCAGCGTGGTGCTCGGCTTCTACTGCTACCTGTTCCTCGACCTCTGAGTCGACAGGAGTGCTCGCTCCGGAGGGACCGGACGGGAGCGCGCGCTTCGCGGCCTGCAGGAGTGCTCGCCCCGGAGGGCGCGCACGGGAGCGCGCGCTTCGCGCGTGGACGGAAGCGACCGGAGCGGGCGAGCCGATCAAGCGCGCGCGGACGGAAGG
>JALYRN010000552.1 GCA_030855295.1 Myxococcota bacterium
GTCCGACCCCGTCGACGCGCGGCCGCCGAGCGCCGCGCGCGCGTCGTCGACGCTGGGCGGGCCGGCGGGGAGCCGCACCGCACCGAGACCGAGGCTCTTCAGCCGCACGCGCGAGGTCACGCGATCATCCTCCGGCCGCCGCGGTCGAGCTCGCGATCAGCGACTCGAGGTCGCTCATCGGAGCATCGAACTCGACGGCGATTCGCCAACGCCAGGCGCCCTCGGGCTGGTTCTGCTCGATGCGTACCACCCTGCCCTGCGCCGTTCGCTCGGGCGCCTCGGCCCGCATCCGGAAGGTGACAGTCACCACGGCACCGGGCTCGACGCGGCCGGGGCAGGCCATCAGCAGCCCGCCCGTGCTCAGGTCGTAGCTGATCGCGAGCCCCTCGCCGTCCGCGCTCCGCACGGCGATCGGGAACCACACCGCGTGGCGCGCATGCTCCCGCCGATCGTCCATCGGAGCGGATCGTACACGAGCCGGGGTGCAACGGCGCGCTCGGTGCTCACGTGGGGTCTGCAGGCTGCTCCCACCCATGCGAATTCCGATCTCGACCTATCGCTTGCAGCTCCGCGCCGGCGTCGATCTCCGGCGCGCCGCGGAGCTGCTCGGATACCTGCAGGATCTCGGGATCACGGATCTGTACCTCGCCCCGATCCTCGAGTCCGAGCCGGAGAGTGACCACGGATACGACGTGGTCGCCCACGATCGCGTCGATCCTCGGATCGGGGGCGACGAGGCGCTCGGCGAGCTCGCCCGCGCGGCGCGCGAGCGCGGGATGGGCGTGATCGTCGACTTCGTGCCGAACCACATGAGCGTGGCGTCGGAGCGGAACGCGCACTGGCAGGAGCTGCTGACGCACGGGCGGGCCGCCGCGGCCGCGTCGATCTTCGACGTGCAGTGGTCGCCGCCGCGGGTGGGGCTCGAGGGACGCCTGCTGCTCCCGATCCTCGGTGACATGTACGGGCGCGTCCTCGAGAAGGGCGAGCTCGCGCTCGCGCGGCGCGGCGGCTCGGTGCGGCTGCGATACTGGGAGCGCGATCTGCCGCTCGCCCCCGCGACGATCGCGCCGATTGCCCAGCGCGCGTGCGATGCGCTGGCCCCCCACGATCCGCGCCGCGACGTGCTCGGCGGGATCGCGCACGGGCTGGCGGAGCTGCCGGCGCCGCAGGCGCTCCCGGTGCCCGACGCGTCGATGATCGAGCGCGCGCGCGATCTCGAGGCGCGGCTGGTGTCGCTGATCGAGAGCGAGCCCGACGTCGCGGCGGCGTTCGACTCCGCGATCGCCGAGTGGAACGGCACGCCCGGCGATCCCGCGAGCTTCGATGCGCTGAACGAGATCATCGGGCGGCAGGCGTACCGGCCGAGCGCGTGGCGGCTCGCGCTGGAGTCGATCAACTACCGTCGCTTCTTCGACGTCGATCACCTCGCGGCGATCCGCATGGAGCAGCCGCACGTGTTCGAGGCGGCGCACCGCGCGACGCTCGCGTGGATCGGCCGCGGATGGGTCACGGGGATCCGGCTCGATCACGTCGACGGGCTCGCCGATCCGGAGGCGTACTTCGAGACGCTGCAGGACGCGGCCGCGCGCGCGCTCGGCGTGGAGCGCGCTCCGGGTCAGCTCGTGCTGTGGACGATCGCGGAGAAGATCCTGGAGCGCGGAGAGCGGCTCCCGCCGGGATGGGCGCTCTCGGGAACGACGGGCTACGAGGCGGCGCGGCTCTTCACCGGGGTGCTCGTCGATCCGCGGGCGACCCCGAAGCTGAGCGCGTTCTATCGGCGCTTCACCGGCGACGCGCGCACCTTCGAGGAGCACGCGTACGAGTGCAAGCGGCTGGTGCTGCGCACGACGTTCGCGAGCGAGGTGCGCGCGCTGACCGACGAGCTCGAGCGACTCGCGGTCGCCGACCGACACTGGTGCGATCTGACGCCGAGCGCGCTGACGGTCGCGCTCGAGGAGACGATCGCGGCGTTCCCGGTCTACCGATCGTACGTGCGCTCGGACGGATCGCGCGCGCGCGACGACGACGCGCTGCTCCTGCGATCGCTGCGCCGGGCGCGGCAGCGCAGCCCCGAGCGCGTGAGCGACGCGTTCGACTTCCTCCAGGCGATCCTGCTCGCGAAGGATCTCGCGCCCGGCGATCCGCGCGCGCACGCAGTGATGCGGTTCCAGCAGCTGACCGGACCGGCGACCGCGAAGGCGATCGAGGACACCGCGTTCTATCGGTTCGCGCGGTTCGTGGCGGCGAACGAGGTCGGCGGCGAGCCGTCCGCGATCCACGTCGACGTCGCCGAGCTGCACCGCGCCAACGCCGAGCGGGCCGAGCGCTGGCCGAGCTCGATGCTGACGACCTCGACGCACGACACCAAGCGCGGTGAGGACGCGCGCGCGCGGCTCGCGGTGCTCTCGGAGCGCGCCGACGCCTGGCGCCACGCGGTGTCGCGCTGGTCGCGTCGGGGGCGCGCCAAGCGCACGACGCTCGAGGACGGCGAGAAGGCGCCCTCGGCGCGCGACGAGTACCTGATCTACCAGACGCTGGTCGGCGTGTGGCCGTTCGCGCAGGGCGCGGAGGCACGCGAGGGGCTGGCGGATCGCGTGGTCGCGTACGTCGAGAAGGCGCTGCGCGAGGCGAAGGAGCACACGTCCTGGATCCGTCCGCGCGCCGAGTACGAAGGGGCCGCGCAGCGCTTCGTGCGCCGGATGCTCGAGGACTCGGTGTTCACCGACGACCTCGATGCCTTCTGCGCGGAGCTGGGATCGGCGGCGATCTCCAACTCGCTCGCGCAGGTGCTGCTGCGCACCGTCAGCCCCGGCGTCCCCGATCTCTACCAGGGCTCGGAGGAGTGGAACCAGTCGCTGGTCGATCCCGACAACCGCCGGCCGGTCGACTTCGATCGCCTGCGCGCCTCGCTCGCGGAGCTGCGAAGCGCGACCGATCGCGCGGCGCTCGCGCGCTCGCTGCTGAGCGCGCCGGGCGATGGCCGCATCAAGCTCTGGGTCACGCACCGCGCGCTCGAGGCGCGGCGGCGGGCCGGCGAGCTGCACCTGCGTGGCGCCTACGAGCCGCTCGAGGGCGGCGAGCACTGCATCGCGTTCGCGCGCACGGCAGAGGACGCGGCGCAGGTCGCGATCGTCACGCGGCTGCCGTTCACGCTCGCGGGCGAGCGAGCGCCGATCGGAGAGGCGTGGGGCGAGCTGCGGATCCGGGGCGCCGCGCTCGCGGATGGAACGCGGTGGCGCGACGAGCTGACGGATCGCGTGCACGTCGCGGCCGACGGTCTGAGCCTCGCCGAGGTGCTCGCGGTGCTGCCCTGCGCGCTGCTGACGCGCCTCTCCGCGAGCGCGTGAGCTCCGCAGGCGGGGTGCGTAGCGCCGGGGGCACAGCGCGCGCCTCATCCGTGGCACGGCGCCGCGCGGGGCCTCGAGCGCTGGCGTGGGTTTCGCGCGAACGGGTCGCCGCTGGCGTTGGCCCCGGCGTTGCTCAGTGAGCCGCACGGGGAACGTTTCCCCGGAACACGGGCGCGCTCGGGCGAGCCGGCTTCTTCAGCGGGGGTGGACATCATGATCGTACTTGTTCTCACGTGGATCGCGTTCGGGCTCCTGGTCGGTCTGATGGCCCGCGCGATCATGCCGGGGCCGCAGTCGATGGGGGTGCTCGCGACGACCCTGCTCGGCGTCGTCGGCGCGTTCATCGGAGGGCTGATCGGAAATCTGCTGGTCGGGTATCCGGTGCTGCAGCTCCATCCGGCGGGGTTCATCGGGAGCGTGATCGGCGCGCTGCTCGTGCTCGCGCTGGTCGGCGTCGGGCACCGCCGGCTCGCGACCTGAGCCGCCGATCGCTCCGAGAACAGATCGAGACGAGAAGCGAGCACGATGAGCGCTCATGCCTCGCGGGCTGCCCGGCTCCTCCACGACAACGAGGAGTCGGCGCGCTCGGCGGGGCTTTCCTACGTCAACGATCACGACGCGGGGATCGCGCGCGCACGCGGACGCGGCAAGGCGTTCCGCTACCTCGATCCCGCGGGGAGCGCGGTGCGCGACGACGCGACGCTGGCTCGGATCGACGCGCTGCGGATCCCGCCGGCATGGACCGACGTGTGGATCTGCCGCGACCCGCGCGGCCACATCCAGGCGACCGGGCGGGACGCGCGCGGGCGCAAGCAGTACCGCTATCACGAGCGCTGGCGCGACGTCCGCGACGCCACGAAGTTCGAGAAGATCCTGGACTTCGCGAAGGTGCTGCCGGAGCTTCGCGCGCGCGTGTCGAAGGATCTCGGCCGGCACGCGCTCTCTCGCGCGCGTGTCCTCGCGACCGCGGTGCGCCTCCTCGACACGACGCTGATCCGCGTCGGGAACGAGGAGTACACGCGGGAGAACCACTCGTATGGTCTGACCACGCTGAGGCGCCACCACGTGAAGATCGCGGGGAACGAGGTCGCCTTCCACTTCCGCGGCAAGAGCGGCAAGGATCGGCGCGTGTCGCTGCGCGATCCGCGTGTCGCGCGGGTGGTGCGCAGGTGCCAGGAGCTGCCGGGGCAGGAGCTCTTCAAGTACGTCGGCGAGGGCGGCGAGCTGCACCCGATCGCCTCCGAGGACGTCAACGCGTACCTGCGCGAGATCACCGGCGACGACTTCACGGCGAAGGACTTCCGCACGTGGGCGGCGACGGTGCTCGCCGGCCTCGCGCTGCGCGAGATCTGCAGCGGCGAGAGCGCACCGCGCTCGGTCGACAAGCAGCTGGTCTCCGCGGTGAAGGCGGTCTCGCAGGTGCTGGGGAACACGCCGGCGGTCTGCCGCAAGTCGTACGTGCACCCGCTGGTGCTCGAGGCGCACAAGGAAGGAGCGCTGCTCGACACGCTCGAGCGCTCGATCGCACAGCGAGGCGCGCCCGTGGCCACGACCGGGCTGCGGCCCGAGGAGGCGGCGGTGCTCTCGTTCCTGCGCGCGCGGCTGCGGGGCGACGGCAAGCG
>JALYRN010000553.1 GCA_030855295.1 Myxococcota bacterium
TCGTCGCCGGAAGAGATTTCAGGACCAGGAACATGGAACGGCTTCGGCATCGTCGGGATCCCATTCTCCGCCCATCGCTACAGAGATATCGAGAGGAAGCTGTCTCATCCGACGTTGGCACAGAGGGTTACGGCTATCGAATGCGACAGCGGGCGGGGTGGAAGTCACGTCCGGGAAGAACTCTCGAAGGTTCATCCAACCGTACGTACCGCCCCAGCTGTTCGGCCTCGATCGGTAGAGCACGGTACTGAAGTAGTAGTCTTCTTCCGTGTCCACCGACACACTTCCCAGGACGGCAACGACCAGCCGGTCCCCCGAGGCGCTGGGCACGAACTCGATGCTCGGGCGCGACCGCACTCCATATAGCCCGCTGTTCGGAATCACTCCGTGATCGGTCCACGAGGTCAGCGGAATGGGGGACGAGTACAGATGGAGTTGCGGGTCACCTGCTGTGCTCAGGGTCGTCACGACGAGCACCGCTCGATTCCCATAGAACGCTCCGCTCGTCCCTGCGAGACCCGGGCTCGCGTCGGCGGCCATGGCCATGGAGACTGCCACGCCAGAGGAGAGCACCGATGCCGGCGAGGTCCCCCAGTCCATCGTGACTCCGTCGGTCATCCACGTGCCCGTACGAGTGCGCACGAAACCGCTCGCATCCCGGTACGCGAGCACGAGCACGTCACCGGCCGCAGAGCCGACGACGCCGGCGAGCACCTCCGCCTCATCCGCGAGGGCACCGCGCAGTAGGGCGGCGGCAGCGCTCAGGTCGCGATCAGCTCGCTGAGCACGCCGCCGGGGAGCTCGGGGTCGCCGAAGTTGTTCAGGTACTCGCCGCCGTTGCGCAGGCCGACCGCGCTGCCGATGGTGTTGAGCAGCTTCTGGTGGTTGGGGTCGGCGTCGTCGATGGTGATGTACTGGCCCTGCCGGAGGAAGCCGTTGCAGCTGCCGGCGAGGATCCACGGGACGTTGTTGCGGCCGTGCGGGGGACCCGACGAGAGGTCGTTGAGCCAGCACGCGACGCCGCGGTCGAGGAGCGTGGCGCCGTCCGGCATCGTGTACGCCTGCAGGCGGTTGATCAGGTGCAGGAAGGTCTGCGCGAACTGGCGATCGATCTTGTGGTGGAGCACGTCCGAGCCCGCGATGACGCCGCCCGAGGAGTCGTGCGAGAGGCGGCGGTGCGAGACGTAGTGGAAGTTCTCCATCAGCGAGCCGCTCGCGGGATCGCGGAAGCGCGTGCTGCCGTCGTTGCCGCTGCCGATCTGGATCGCGACGCTGCGCGTGTGGCCACACGCAATCGCGAGCGCGGCGACGTCCATGTGCAGGCGCGCGGTCTCGAGAACCTCGGTGCCGTCGGTGCTGTCGAAGCCGGGGCTCGCGCCCTCGAGCGCGCGCTCTTGATCCGCGCTCATGCGGCACGTCAGCGCGACCTCGAGGTCTCGGATGCTGTCGCGGTGCAGCTCGATGCGGCGACGATCGCCGGTGCTCAGGCGCGGATGCGAGAGCACGCGCGACATCTGGCCGCGCACGAGATCGTCGACGCCGCGCTGGCGCAGCGCGCGCAGCCGCGCCGCCTCGGCGCTGTCGCTCGGCGTGCCGCCGACGATCGCCTGGTAGGCGTTGTACGGGTTGTGGATCGCCGCACGCCGGTTCGCCGAGCCGCGGTACGAGATGCACGCGCCGCCGAGCCAGCCACCCGAGCGTCCCGCGTAGAGGAAGAGCGAGTCGCGACCGCCGGGGTTGAGCTCGCGGCCGATGCGGTGATCGATCGACTCGCCGGCCGCCTCCGAGCTGCCGCCCGCGCGCAGCACCGTGGGGCCGCGCGCGGTCAGGCACTGCAGCGCGCCGCGCGCGTGGCCGTCGCCGTAGTCGAAGCCCCGCATGTCGACGCCGCCGACGACGAGCAGGTTGTTGCGGACGCTGTTCAGCTCGTCGAGCGCGCGGCCCGAGAGCGACGCCTCGGTCAGCGCGCCGGCGGTGCGCGGCCAGAAGCGCTCGGGCTCGTCGCCGAGCTCGGTGCGCTGCGCCTGCGCGACGCCGTTGGCCTGGCGGAAGAACACCGCGAAGGTCTCGTCGGCGGCATCGGCGCGCGCGCGCGCGGGCAGGAAGCTCTCGAGCACCGGCAGCGCGAGCGTCGCGCCCGCGCCGCGAAGGACCATCCGCCGGGAGAACGTCGGTCGAGAGAACTTCACGGGAGCTCCTCCAAGCTGCGCGCGCGGAACGCACGCGAGGCGGCGATCTCGATCATCGCATCCTGCACCGACAGCGTCCCGGCGCGCGAGCCCTGCGTGAGGCGTGCGACCAGGTTGTCGTCGGCCCTCGTCGACGCGCGACCGAACGCGAACTGCACCCAGTGCTCCGAGTAGCACTCGTGCGCCGACTCGCTCGCCGCCAGCGACTCGGCGAGATCGATCGCGCCAGCGACCGGCATCTGCTCGCCGTCGATGAAGGGCGAGGTCGCGGAGTCGACCGGATGCCCGTTGTCCGTCGTGCGGAACGCGCCGATCGCATCGAAGCTCTCGAACGGGAAGCCGAACGGGTTGATCAGCACCGAGTGGCAGCCCGCGCAGAGCGTCGCGGGGTTCTCGGTGTGGGCCTCGACGGTCTGCCGGTTGGTGCGCCCCTCGGCGGGCGGCAGCGGCGTGATGTCGTCGGGCGGGGCCGAGATCGGCACGCACGCGATGCGCTCGGCGACGAACACGCCGCGGTGGATCGGATCGGGATCGACGCTCGTCGCGTGCGACGCGAGGAACCCGGTCAGCGTCAGCACGCCGCGGCGCTCGGCGGGATCGAGCGACGCGAGCTCCATGGTGTCGCCGTACGTGCCCGACAGGCCGTAGATGCGCGCGAGGTCGGCGTCGACGAAGGTCTCGGTCGAGGTGAGGATCTCGGAGAAGCCGCCGTCGCGCGCGAACACGACGTGCTCGATGAAGAGGTCGAGCTCGAGCTCCGCGCGCTGGGCGAAGTCGGCCGGGACGTCGGGGAAGCGATCGGTGGACGGGCGGATGGTCTGGAAGCGCGGCGCGTCGAGGAGCTGCGCGTGGAAGTGCTGCACGACCTCGACGGCGCCGCGGTCCGTGAGCAGGCGCGTGGCCTCGGCGCGGAGGCTGGCCTCGTCACGGAGGGCGCCGGTGCGCGCGGCCTCGAAGAGCGCGTCGTCGGGCATGGTGCCGGCGAGGAAGTAGGAGAGGCGCGAGGCGAGCTCCCAGTCGTCGAGCGGCACGACTCCGTCGACCGCGTCGCTCGAGATCTCGAGGCGATACAGGAAGTTGGGCGAGAGCAGCAGCGCCTCGATCACCAGGCGCAGGCCCCCGACGAACGGCGACGGCGCGTCCTGATAGAGATCGCGGCCGGCCGTGTAGAGCGCGAAGTACTCGGCGCGCTCGTCGTCGGTCAGCGGGCGGCGATGCGCTCGCGTGGCGAGGTCGGCGATGAAGGAGCGCGCTCGCTCGTCGTCGGTCGCGCCGTCCGCGCTCGCGGCGCGCGCGAGGCGGGTCGCGTCCGACGTGACGTGCTGCGCGAGCTCGGCGGCGGCGCGGCGATAGGCGCCCAGGAGGATCTCGTCGACCTCGAGCGAGGCTCCGTCGTTGTCGAAGAGGAAGCCGCCGCTGCGCGGATCGGTGCGCAGCATCGGATCGATCGGGAGGTCGCCCTCGAGCCGCAGGAGATCGCGGACCGACGCGGTCCACTCCGCGTGCGTCAGGCGCGCGGCGCGCGTGTGCGGCGCGGGCGCGTCGAGCGCGGGATCGATCGGCCTCGTGGGGTCGGTCGGATCCGTGGGATCGGTCGGGTCGGTCGGATCCGTGGGATCCGTTGGATCCGTCGGGTTCCGGCGCGGAGCGTCGTGGGGGCCGGCGGCGCCGTCGAGCAGCATGCCGTCGCACCCGGCGAGCGGGGCGACGAGCACGACTGCGAGGAGCGCCCAACGAGCCCAGACAACGGAGCGGAGCGCGGTCGCGGCGGGTCGCATGGCGAGCAAGGCCGTAGCAAGGGCCAAACCGGAGGAATTCCCCAATAGAATGGGACAATTCTGGGGCTCGGAGCGCTCCGTGCTCCGACCAGGCGCGCGAGAAGCGCCACGACCGGGCTCCTAGCGGGTCGAGGAAGAGCTCCGGATCTGGGCCTCGATCGCGCCCGCGATCACCCCGACGATCAGAGAGCCGAAGCCCAGCGCGAGCCCCCGCGGGTCGAGGAAGAGCAGGCACAGCCCGGCGCTCCCGAAGGTGGCGACGCTCTTGAAGACGAAGAGCAGCGCCCAGAGCACGCGCGCGCGAGAGCTGTCCGATGCGGCGACGCGGCGAGCGATCGCGGCCGAGAGGACCCACTCGGTGGCTGCGAGGGCGCCTCCCGCAGCAGCGCCGATCGCGACCGCAGGGCCCCACGCGACGAGCGCGACGACCGTCGCGAGCACCGCGAGCCCGACGACCCAGCGCGAGATGATGCCGATCGCGCGGAACACCGAGCCGTCGACGCTCGAACGCTCGATGTCGGCGCGCATCTCCTGTTCATCGCTCCTGCCGCCGTGAAGCGCAACGTTCGGGCGCTCGCGCGATCGCGCAGCACCGCTACACTCGCGCCGTGGCCAAAGGACGGCGGCAGCGCGATCGCGGCGTCGAGGAGCGCAGCGATCGAGATCGCGCGCAGCCTCCGCGCAGCACGAATCGGTCGAACGACGGACGACCGCCGCGCGATGCGAAGACGTCCCGAGACGGACGACCGCCGCGCGATGCGAAGACGCCGCGAGACGGACGACCGCCGCGCGATGCGAAGACGCCGCGAGACGGACGACCGCCGCGCGATGCGAAGACGCCGCGAGACGGACGACCGCCGCGCGATGCGAAGCCGGCGCGAGACGGACGACCGCCGCGTGACTCGAAGCCCTCCCGAGACGGGCGACCGCCGCGCGATGCGAAGCCCGCTCGCGACGGACGACCGCCGCGCGATACGAAGCCGGCGCGAGACGGACGAC
>JALYRN010000554.1 GCA_030855295.1 Myxococcota bacterium
CCGTCGTGGCACCGGGTGCGGATGCGCCGTCCCGGAGCGCTCGTCGCTGCCGGTGTCGTGGGCCTGGGGGCTCGCGGCGCTCGCATTCTTCGTCTGGCGCCGTCGCCGCTGATCGAGGGAGAGACCGATGAACCGACTCGCCATCGCATGCGCGCTCGTCGCGCTGTTCGCTGCGTGCGGCGGCGACGAGCCGCGCGCCGGGACCGACGCCGGCACGACCACGCCCGGGATCGACGGCGGCTTCCTGCCCGACGGAGCGGCGATCCCGCTGCGCGACTCCGGCGTCGACGGCAACGGCGCGTGTGTGCCGTCGATCGAGATCTGCGGCGACCGCATGGATCAGAACTGCGACGGCCGCGACACCTCGTGCGGTGACACCGACGGAGACGGCATCGAGGCCTGCCGCGAGGGCGACGACCTGACGATGTGCGACTGCGACGATGCGCGCACCGACGTGCGCCCGCCCTTCGCGGCGACGCCGGGCGGCCCGGTGGTCGCGGGCGCGCCCGAGCTCTGCGACGGGCGCGACAACGACTGCAACGGTCGCGTCGACGAGAGCGCGCAGTGCTGCGAAGGGTGCGCGAGCCTCGGCGAGGATCGCGATCGCGCCGATGTCTGCCTCGAGGACGGCACCTGCGACTGCTCGACCGAGGCCGGCATCGGCCCGTGCGGCGCGGGGCAGACCTGCTGCGGCGGTGGGTGCACCGACGTCGGGACCGACTTCGCGAACTGCGGCTTCTGCGGCGCGCAGTGCACCGTGCAGGCCGACACCTGCAGCGCGGGTGAGTGCCGCTGCGGCGCCGGCCCGGTCTGCGACTTCACGACCGAGTGCAGCGGCGGAAGCTGCTGACGAACGACGGAACGACCCTGACGGAAAACGACGAGGTGCCCCGCGCGAGCTCGCGCGCAGGCACCTCGCCGAGGACGTCGTTCGTCAGCGCGTCGCGTGCGTCGCCTTCGTCTTCGTCTTCGACTCGACGCCCGCCTTGCCGAGCACGCCGAGCGACACCCACTCGCGCACGTCGCGCAGGTGCACCTCCTCCTCGAGGAGCGCCGTCTCGAAGCGCGACGCGAGCTCGTCCTGCCCCATCGTGCGCGCCAGATCGATCAGCATCGTCCACCCGTCGTGATCGGCGAGCTCTGCGAGCAGGATCGCCTCGAGGCACTGGCGGAACGTCGTCCTCGGGTCCTGCAGGATCTTCCCGACGCCCATCGACAGCACCGCCGCGACGTCGGCCGAGGGCGTGACCGCGGTCGGATCGCCGCCGAGCGCCTCCATCGCCTCCTTCAGCATCGCGAAGTGCTGCGCCTCCTCGCGGTGGAACTGCTGCAGGCGCGCGAGCGTCGGCCCTCCGGCGATCCGCTCCTCCGAGCTCTGGAGCTTCGAGATCAGCGTCTCGTAGAGCCGCGTCCCGGTCCGCTCGAACGCCAGCCGCTCGCCGACCTTGTCGAGCAGCACGCTCGCGTGCTCACCCTTGATCGCCTTCATCGCGGACTTGGCCGCACCCTTCATCGTCGCGGGCGGCGGGATCGAGCCGATCGGATCGGCCTCCGAGGCGTAGCTCGCGCGGAGCTTCGCGATCGCGCTCTCGTCGCCCTTGCTCGACGGAACCGCGTCCCGCGTGCTGTCAAGCAGCTCCTTCGAGAGCTTCGGCGAGAGCGCGATGCCGGTCCGGTTCACGTGCTTCTCGGCGATCTTGTCGGTGAGCTTCTCCTTGGGGGACTTCATCGCCGCGCCTCCTCGCGCGACACGCGCGTCTTCTTGCCGTTGCCGTTCGTCTTCGCGTCGTAGGCGCCGCTCTCCGCGCGCGCCGTCAGCTCGCCACCGGGCGACCAGCGCCAGCCCGCCGCGACCATCTCGGAGGGTGAGCCCTGCGAGTTGAGCTGCTTGCGCGCCGCGATCGACGCCTTCGACTCGTTCTCGGGCTCGACCAGCTGCGTGCCGTTGGCCCGCAGGTGCACGGTCTCCTCGAGGACCTCGCGCACGTAGTCGCGCTGGCTCTCGAACTTGATCGGCTTGGGGAGCGACTTCGGGACGATCGACATCGGATCGCGCTTCTCGATCTTCTCCATCAGGCCCATCACGAGGTGGAGGTGGCCGAGCTCGTACGACAGGAAGCGCTCCCAGATCTCCTTCACCCGCGCGTTGCCCTCGGCCTGGTAGCAGGACCAGTAATTCCAGACCTCGGTGAGCTCGTGCACGAGCCACTTCTCGAGCACCGACTCGTTCGGATCCGCGAGCGACGAGTACTGCGTGACGTGCTGCTCTTCGATCGCCGCGATCTCGGCGTAGAGCTGGCGCGCGATCGGGTCCGAGAAGGTCGGGCCGACCGTCATGTAGTAGTCGTGCGTCTGGAACTCGGCGGCCGCGATCGTCGCCGCGTGGATCTTCGTGAGGACGTGCGCCTTCTTGCGATCGTAGGGCTCGCGCAGATCGTCCTCGGGCGCGCGATGCTCGACCGAGGTCGGCCGCCCCGGCATCACGTCCGTGTAGCACTGCAGCAGCGTGTTCGAGTCCTTCCCCTCGAGCCGGTCGTAGAGCGCCGAGTAGCGGTAGAGGTGATCGAAGTCCTCGAGCAGCCCGAAGTCGTAGATGCTCTTCATGTAGGGGTCGGGCTCGTTGCGCGCGACGTTCGCGGTCACCTCGATCGCGACCTGCTCGAACCCGATCGTCGTCTCGAGCGCGTTCTGATCGGGCGGGTTCAGCCAGTTCACCATCGTCTGCTGGAAGTGCTCGACGCGCCGGATCCGCGCGAGCGGCAGGCGAAGCTCTCCGTTCAGGCGGGCGACGATGTGCTTGAAGCGCACCGCGTCCGACTCGATGCCGTTCATCAGGATCACGCGCACGCGCGTGAACGCGTCGTCATCGAGCTTCGAGTACGGAATGCGAACCAGATCCCTCCATTCGAACTTCTGCTTCTCGAGCGGCGTCCCGCGCTCCTGCAACACGTCCAGTGCCATGCCTCGACTCCTCCGTTGGGGAGCAGCGGCCCGGCGCAACGGTCGTGCCGCGCGCGTGCGTTCAGGTTCCGTTCGCGTGCGCGCGCGACGCGCCTGACTGACGCGCTCACGACCGCCACACGGCGGCGAAGCACCACGCTCGCGCTCGAGGTCGCCGCATCGGTATGCAATTTCGAAATTGCACTTCGCTCGCCCGGGGCTCCATACTCGCGCGGTGCGAACATCGTCGACCCTGGGCGCGCGGATCCAGCGCGCACGCGAGCTCGCGGGGCTCAACAAGAACCAGCTCGCGCGCGCCGTGGGTACGTCCTGGCAGCACGTCGATCACTGGGAGCGCGACCGCACGCTCCCGAATTCGGCGTCCCTGCAGCGTCTCGCCGCGATCCTGGGCGTGACGCTGGCGCATCTCCTCGGAGAGGACGCTCCGGTCGCGCGCGACGGCAACGAGGCCTTCGAGACCTTCTTGCGCAGCTACGCGCCGAGCGACCTGAGCGCGCAGGAGGTCGCGTGGCTGCGTGCCGCGCCGATCGACGCGAGCGTCGCCACGCCGGGCACCTACGTCGACCTGCTGCATCGGCTGCGCGCGCCGGCGCTGGAGGCCTCCGCGCTGGAATCATCCGCCGCCGCCTCGCAGACCAGCGGGCGAACCGAACCTCCGCCGCCGCGCACCGGACGTCGCGCGAAGGTGCAGCTCGCGGAGACGAGCATGCGCGCCGCGGCGAAGGAGCGCCGCCGAGCATGAGCGCCGAGGCGCAGGTGCCGGCCGGTGGAGCCCTCGAAGTGCTCGCCGTCGATCGCGACCCCAGCGCCGTGAGCGGCCTCGCGATCACGCTCGCCCCGCTCGGCGTGCTGGTGCGCGGCGCGTCGAACGCACGCAGCGCGCTCGATCACGTCGCGCTCGGCAACACGACGCTGGTCGTGCTCGGCCCCGACCTCGACGACATGGCCGCGATCGACCTCGCGCGCGAGCTCCGCACGCGCTTCCGCGCGAGCGCGCCGCGGATCCTCTGGATCGCACCGGCCGACGCGCGCCGGGTCCAGATGGTGCACGTCGACGATCTCGTGCGGCGCCCCTACCGCGCCGCCGATCTCCTCGTGCGCGCGCGCAGGCTGCTGCGCCCGAGCGGCGTGCGCCGCCTGTCCACCGCGGGACGCGAGAGCCAGCGATGAGCGCGCCACCGCAGACGCACGACGACGCGTCGATCGGGCGCGTGATCGACGGCCGCTATCGCGTCCTGCGGCGCATCGGCGAAGGCGGGATGGGCGTCGTGTACGAGGCCGAGCACGTCAAGCTCGGCAAGCGCGTCGCGGTCAAGCTGATCGCCCCCGAGCGCATCGGCGATCCCGAGACCGCGGCGCGCTTCACGCGCGAGGCGCGCGCGACCGCGCAGATCGAGCACCCGCACATCGCGGCTGGGTTCGACTACGGGCTCTTGCCGGAGGGCGGCGCGTTCCTGGTCGCGCAGCTGGTGCGCGGGACGAGCCTGCGCGAGCGCATCACGCGCGGCGCGATGCCGTGGACCGAGGCGTGCACGATCGCGGCGCAGATCGTCGACGCGCTCTCCGCGATCCACCGAGCCGGCTACGTGCATCGTGATCTGACGCCGGACAACGTGCTGGTCGCGTCGCGCGACGACGGCCGGCAGCACGTGTACGTGCTCGACTTCGGCGTCGCGGCGCTGGTCGCGTCGGCGCCACGCGAGGGCGGCGGGCTGACCGCGCTCGGGACGATCGTCGGCACGCAGGGCTACATGGCGCCCGAGCAGGCGCTCGGGAAGCCCGTCGACGCGCGCGCCGATCTCTACGTGGTCGGCGTGCTGCTCTGGGAGATGCTGTCGGGCCGGCCGCTCTACTCGCCGCGCGCGTCGCTGACGGAGGTCGTGACCTCGCAGCTCGCCGACGAGCCGCCGCCGGTCGGCGCGGCGGGGCAAGCGCCGGCGCTCGGTGTGCCCTTCGACGTCGAGCGGCTGGTGCGTGATCTGCTCGGCGCCGACGTCGCGCGCC
>JALYRN010000050.1 GCA_030855295.1 Myxococcota bacterium
GGGCGCGCGCCCGCCCAGCTCGGGGCCGAGCGCGCGTACGCGCCGGATGAGCTCGTATCCGTCGGCGCCCGGCATGCCGATGTCCGACACGATCGCGTCCGGACGCTCCGACACCACGAGCGCCAGCGCGTCGTCGGCGTTGCTCGCGGTCGCCACGGTCGCGCCGCAGCGCTCGAAGAACGTCGTGACCAGCGCCAGCGTGTCGGGCTCGTCGTCGACGACCAGCAGCCGCAGCCCGGCGAGCTCCTCGGGGCACTCGAGAGGAGCCGCGAGCGAGGTCGGGCCGACCCGGGGCGGGGGCGGCGAGACGACGCGCAGCGCCGAGCGGGGGAGGCGCACCGTGATGCGGGTGCCGAGCCCGACGCCATCGCTGGCCGCCGTGATCGTTCCGCCGTGCAGCTCGACGAGGTTCTTCGAGATCGACAGCCCGAGCCCGAGCCCGCCGTGGGCGCGCGTCGTCGAGCCGTCCTGCTGACGGAACGGCGCGAACACGTGCGCGAGGAACTCCGCGCCGATCCCGACGCCGTTGTCGCTCACCTCGATCTCGATCGACGAGTCGATGCTCCGGAGCGAGACCTGGACGCGGCCCCCCTTGGGCGTGAACTTCACCGCGTTCGACAGCAAGTTCCAGAGCACCTGCTGGATGCGCGCCGGATCGCCCATGACCGGACCGGCGTCGGGGTCGAGCACCGCCTGCACGCGGATCTTCTTCGCCTCCGCGGCCGGGCGGATCGCGTCGAGCGCTGCCTCGACGACGTGAATCGGATCGAACTGGTGCACGTCCAGCCGCACCTGCCCGGTCACGATCCGGGAGACGTCGAGCAGGTCGTCGATCAGCTGCGACTGGGCGCGCGCGTTGCGCTCGATGGTCCCGATCGCGCGCTCGAGCGTGGCGGCGTCGGTCGGCGCGGAGCGCAGCATCACGGACCACCCGAGGATCGCGTTGAGCGGCGTGCGGAGCTCGTGGCTGACGGTCGCGAGGAACTCGTCCTTCATCAGGCTCGCGGTCTCGAGCTCGCGGGTGTGCTCGCGCAGGCGCGCTTCGCTGGCGCGCAGCGCGTCCTCGGCCTCCCGGCGGCGCTTCACCTCTCGTTGAGCTCGGCGACTTTCTGCGTCAGCAGGATGAACGGGTTGCCGACGTCCCGCGGCCAGAAGCGGACGGCGATGATCGAGGCGCTCGTCTCGGTGCGTGGCGCCACGAGCGCGCCTGCCGCCGCATAGGGCGAGCTGCCCGCGTTCTCCGTGCCTCGGAGCGTCAGCGCGCCGGGGAGCGCCTGCGGCGATCGCGCGCACAGTCGGAGGAACGCGCGGGTGGCGTCGGGATCCACCGTGAGCCCCGCGAGCGACACGTCGACCGCGGTGTGCAAATCGAGCGCGCGGCTGTCGTCGAGGCGCAGCACCGTTCGCGCCCGCGCGTTGGCGGCGAGGATCTCGCCCGAGCCCGCGACCAGCAGCGCCGCGTCGGGCATCAGGCCGAGCAGCGCGATCAGCGGGTGCGGAACCGCCCGCAGCTCACTCGCTCCGGAGGTACTCGCGTCCATCACTGCGCTCCGCGTCGGGCGTGCGGCGGAGATGGACGACGACGCGGCACCCCGCATCTCCCTTTGCGATGGTCTCCTCGAGAACGACCTTCGCGTAGCCCAGGTTCTCCGAGGCGATCACGCCGAACACGTTCGACGTCATCATGCACATCGACGTGCGCCCGACGACCTTCTCCTCGAAGGGGCAGGCCCGGTTGCCGAACACGATCTTGTCGTCGTCCTGCTCGATCACGAAGAAATCGCCGCGGATGCGGGCCTTGAGATCGACGCACACCGCCGCGACCTGCTCGGCCGTGAGCTGCGGCGTCGCGAGCGCGGTGCGGTAGAGCTCGTTGAGCTCGTCGCCCATCTTCTGGCCGACCACGGTCACGAACCCCGCCGCCTCGCGGAGCCCGACGACCTCCTCGAGGGTGCCCGAGAGGTGGCGGATCAGCGTGCGGAGGAAGGGATCGCGCTCGAGCGCGATCGGCATGACGTCCAGGTGCACGCGGCCATCGGCCCCTCGTTCGCTCGCGACGGTGCTCATGAGGTGATTTCCTTCGACGGAGGAGATATCCGCGTCCGGGCCATGAATCTAGTCGCCGCCCACGGGCCCGGCAACGGGGACGTTCCCCGGCGCGCCACCCACGCACGTCGGGGCCGCTCTGCCGTACCATCGACAGCATGACTTTCCGTACGCTCGTGGGTCTCGCCGTCGCGCTGTCGCTCGCCGCGTGCGAGCCCACCGAGGTCGTCCCGCCCGGCGACGACGCGGGGGCCGACGACGGCGGCGACCCGCACATGGGGCTCCGTCTGCCGCGCTGCGAGGACACCGACCCGGCGCCTGCGACGCCGCTGCCGCACGTCGCGAGCACGCTGGTCTCGACGCTGGTGCCGCGGGTCGATCGACAGGCGGCGGCGGGCGCCCGCAACCCCGCGATCGAGCTCGGCGAGACGATGTACCGCGCGCTCGACTACCACCTGGTCGACGTCGGCCCGGGCCAGCCGCACGTGCGGCGCACCGACCTCGGCGAGGGCTCGAGCACGAGCGTCGATCGCCGCTCGATCGCGTGGTTCGCGCACCTATCGGACTTCCAGCTCGTCGACGACGAGTCGCCGACGCGGCTGGCGCGGATCGACAACGCGGCGATCCCGGGCGGGCTGCGCGCGCAGGAGGCGTATCTGCCGCGCGCGGTGTCCGCGATGAGCCGCACCTTCGCGCGCGTCGAGCGCGCCGAGCGCGAGTACGACTTCGGGATCGTCACCGGTGACTGCGCCGACAGCGCGCAGCAGAACGAGCTCGAGTGGGTGATCGCGCTGATGAACGGCGAGCCCGGCCTGCACACCGACTCGGGCGACGACGACGATCCGGTGCCCGGCCCCGCCAACGATCCGAAGGATCCCTTCGATCCCACTGCGTTCCCGGCGCCGTGGCTGTTCGTGCCGGGCAACCACGACGTCGAGGTCGTCGGCATCACGGTGCCGACCGATCGCCTGCGCGAGACCGCGCTCGGCACGACCGCCCCGAGCGGCACGCGCGACTACACGCGGTGGTACGCGACCGTGAGCAACGGCCCGATCGTCGCCGATCCGAACCGCGCGATCATCGATCGAGACGACATCGTCTCGACGCTTCGCGCGGCCGAGTCGACCGGTCCCGAGGGGCCGCCGGGGCACGGCTATCCCGAGACCGGCGCCATCGACACGACGCTGGGCGCGAACTGGGCGTACGACGCGATCCCCGGGCTGCTGCGCGTGCTCGCGCTCGACACCAGCGATCTCACGGGAGGCTCGGACGGCATGGTGCGCCGCCCGACGATCGAGGGCTGGCTCCTTCCCGAGCTCGACCGCGCGGTCGCCGACGGAGTGCTGGTGATCCTGTCGTCGCATCACTCGACGACGTCGATCGATCGCATCCAGGGCCAGCTCGGCAGCACCGAGGTCGAGGACGCGCTCAGCGCCGAGGAGCTCGAGACGCTCGTCGCCTCGCGCGCCGAGGTGATCGCGTGGCTGGTCGGTCACACCCACGACAACCGCGTGCGCGCGATCCCCGGGCCCGACGCCGAGCACCCCGGCTACTGGGAGATCATGACGAGCGCGATCGCCGACTACCCCGCGCAGGCGCGCACGATCGAGCTCGTCGACAACGCCGACGGCACGCTCTCGATCTTCGCGACCGTGCTCGACTACGACACCGACGACTGCTTCGAGCGCCGCTTCCGCGCGCTGATGCAGATGGAGTGGGTCTCGGCCTGGGTCGACGACGTCAGCCGCGACCCCGAGGACGGCAACGTCGAGCTGATCCGCGCCGTGCCCGCGAGCGCGGCGGACGCCGTCGCCGCAGCGAGCGCGACGGGCGCCGAGCGGATCGAGAGCACGACGACCCTGCTGGGGATGTGACGACGAGCAGCGCGCGCGTTCTTACCTCCGACGTCATGGTCGGCTTGCTCGGGCGCCCTCAACGTCCTGGCGAACAAGGAGATCTCGTCATGAACGTCCGACTCTTCGCCGCGCTCGCCGTCCTCGTACCGTTCACCGCGTACAGCGTGCTCGTCGCCGCCGATCACGGCCCGCTCGGGTTCATCGAGCTCGCCATGCGCGAGGCGTGGGCGACGCAGATGCTGCTCGATCTCTTGATCGCGCTCGGGCTCTTCGCGGTGTTCGCGTATCCCGATGCGCGCGCGCGCGGGCTGCCGTTCTGGCCTTACGTCGTCGGCTGCGCGCTGCTCGGCTCGCCCGCCGCGCTCGCATACGTCGTCCACCGCGAGCTCGCCGCGCGCCGGCCCGTCGTCGCGGGCGCGTGACACTGCTCGATGCTCGAGTGGCTCACTCGAAGGCGCCGCCGACCGAGATCGCGGCGCCGCCCCACGTCGGCGCGTACGCCGCGCCGTCGAGCTCCACCTGCGCGAAGAACGCGCCGACGATCGGGATGCGTGCGCCGAGGCGCAGGCCGGGGCTCGCGGCGATCGCGGTGTAGGTCATCGGCTGCGCGTCGATCGCGACCTCCGCCTCCACGAAGTGCGCGACGAGGAGCGCGTCCGCGAACAGACGCACGGGCCCGGCGGCGACCTCGAGCCCGAGGCCGAAGCGCAGCGACCACTCGAAGAAGCGCCGGTCGACGACCCGCACCGACCCGTCGCCGGTCTCGACGCTGCGCCCTCCCGACGACGCATCGAAGAGCCCGAACAGCACGTCCGCGCCGACCGTCATGCGGACGAACGCGACGACGAGGCGCAGGTCGTAGCGCAGCCCCGTCATCGCGACGGCGGTCGCGGGGCCCGCGTCGAACATCCGCGGCACCGCGAGATCTCCCGTGAGCCCCACCTCCGAGTAGCGCGCGGCGCCACCGACGAAGCCCATCGTGCCCTCGAAGCGAACGTGGTCGAGCACGGGATCGCGGCGCTCACGTGGTGCGCGATCGGCGATCGGTGTGGCCTCCTCCTCGTCAGGAGGCGCGTCTTGCTGCGCGCGCGCGCAGGGGACGATCGCGAGCGTGGATGCGAGCACGGCGAGCGAGAGTACGAGTCGCGTCATGCCGCGACGCTGCGCAGGCGCCGTACCAGCGCGCGCACGCCCCGCGACCCCTGCGGTTCGCGCGCGCGCGCCGCGTCACCCACGACAGCGATGCCGTGCCTGTGGTCACGTTTCACTGCCGCGCCGCGTCAGGACCTCGGGCGGGTCCGCTGCTCATCCCTGAGGTGCGAGGACGATCATCGCGCAGCGCGCGCGTCGAGCTCGTCGAGGCCGCGGCCCGCCGGCAGCTCGGTCCAGCTCGGCGCCGGAGTTCCCTCGACACCCGCGGTGCGCCTGCCGTAGCGTGCTCCCGTGAACCTCACGCGCCGCGCGCCGCTCGCGCTCCTGTTCTCGGTGTCCGCGCTCGCCTGCGACGCGCCGCCGATCCACGTCGAGCGCCCGCCGCCGCCCGCGCACGACGGCGTGTACGGGTTCGCGAACGGCTGCTACGCGCTCGATGCCACCGAGCCCGACAGCACCAACACGCGCTGGCTCGTCGCCTCGGCCGCCGGTGACGCGTTCGCGTTCGCGGCGCTCGACGCGGCCTCGGGGGCGCGGCTCCGGATGCGCGCGTCGGACCTCGGCACGTACCTCTTCTACGACACCGAGGGTCACTACCTCGTCGCCGAGGACGGCTCGCTCGCGCGCCAGTCGGAGCTGCTCTCGGACGTGCTGCTCGTCGACGACACCTATCGCTCACCGGCCGAGTGGGAGCTGCAGCCGTCGGCGAGCGACCCCGAGCGCCTCCAGCTCCGCCACTACGCCACCGGCCGCTATCTCACGACGCGCGGCCTCACCGACGTCGAGGCGGAGGCCGCCGTGATCGCGCTGTACCCCGCGACCGACTGCGCCGCGTTCCCCGAGCTGACGCTCGACGCCGAGGGCACGGTCGACGCGCGCCGATGGGAGGACGACGACGCCGTGTACGGGATCGTCGAGACCCACGGACACCTCTTCACGAACTTCGGCTTCGGCGGCGGCGGCATGTTCCACGGCGCGCCCTTCCATCGCCTCGGCGTCGAGCACGCGCTGCCGAGCTGCGAGCCGTTCCACGGCCACGAGGGGCGCCGCGATCTGATCGGCTACGCGTTCTCGGGGCTCGGTGATCTCGACGTGGACGCGCTGCTGCCCGCGCTGATCACGGGGATGACGCCCGAGGCGAACCACCTCACCGACGGCTATCCGACGTTCTCCGAGTGGCCGAGCTCGTGGGGCAGCGCGACGCACCAGACGCAGTACCACCGCTGGCTCGAGCGCGCGTGGATGGGCGGGCTCCGCCTCTACGTGCAGCACGCGACGTCGAACTCCGTGCTCTGCGAGTTCATGGCGGGCATCGACGCGCAGCGGACGCGCTACTCCTGCGACGACATGGTCGCGGTCGATCGCTCGATCGAGGCGGCCTACGCGCTCGAGCGCTACATCGACGCGCAGTCGGGCGGCCCGGGGCGCGGCTGGCTGCGCATCGTCACCACGCCGGCCGACGCGCGGCGCGTGATCGACGAGGGGCGTCTCGCGGTCGTGCTCGGCATCGAGACCTCGAACCTCTTCGACTGTCGGCTCACGCCGCACGAGGGCGATCCGACCTGCGACGAGGCGTACGTGCGCGCGCAGCTCGATCGCTACCAGGCGCTGGGCGTGCGCGCGATCTTCCCGGTGCACAAGCTCGACAACGCGTTCTCGGCGGGCGACGGCGATCGCAACGTCGGGCAGATCGGCAGCTTCATCGACAGCGGGCACTGGTCGAGCTTCGTCGAGGACTGCCCGGCCGTGAGCTCGGTGTTCGACCGCGGCAGCGTGACGTTCGGCGGGCTCAACATGCCGCGCGCGGACTATCTCGCGCCGGCGCCCAACGACATGAGCGGCTTCGCAGACGCGCCGATCACCACGCTGCGGCCCTTCCTCGCGGCGCTCCAGGAGCCGCCGCTCGAGGGCGACTACTGCCAGAGCGCAGGGCTCACCGCGCTGGGCGAGACGCTGATCCGCGAGCTGATGCTGCGCGGGATGATCGTCGAGGTCGATCACCTGCCGCGTCGCTCCTACGTGCGCGCGTTCGAGCTGCTGACGGCGGCCGACTACCCCGCGGCGGGCACCCACGGGAACACGTACGAGGGCCGCATCTACGAGCTCGGCGGCGTCTCGAAGACCGGTCTCGGTCGCTGCAGCGATCCTGATCGTCCGGGCGCGATGGGCGATCGACTGCGCGAGCGCATGCAGCTGATCCGCGATCACGGCGGCTATCCGGCCGAGGGCTTCGGGTTCGACCTCAACGGGTTCGCGGGCGGTCCGCGCCCGCGCTTCGGCGACGACAGCGAGTGCAGCACGCCGCAGGCGAGCCCGATGACGTATCCGTTCACCTCGTACCGCGGCGACGTGACCTTCACCGAGCCGCACCTCGGCGACCGCGTCGCGGACTTCGACACCGAGGGCATGGCGCACATCGGGCTCATGCCCGAGCTGATCGAGGACGCCCGGCGCGACGGCGTGAGCGACGAAGACCTCGCGCCGCTCTTCCGCTCGGCGGAGGGCTACCTGCGCATGTGGGAGCGCGCCGAGCAGCGCGCCGCCGCGCTGCGCGCCGAGTAGGGCAGCACCGCAGAGGGAAAGCCCGACGACCGAGAGCGAAGTCTTGCGAGATGGGCGGTGGCAGCTCGCCGAGCCGGCGCGCCGGACGCCCCTCGTCCAAGTGCGCGTCGTGCTGTTCTTCTACTGAGCGTCCTGCTCGACGCTCCGCGCCGGCAAGCGCTGGGACAGCATGCGGATCTCGGCCCGCAACGCGACGACCTCCTCGCGAAGGGAGGCGAGCTGCTTCGAGCCCGCCAGCTCCGACTGCTCGTTCTCGGCGTCGCGGCCGACGAAGAACGTGGCGAGCGTGGCCGTCACGTATCCGAAGACGGCAAAGGCGTAGAGCGCGAGGATGACGCAGAGGACGCGTCCCTCGACGCTGTGGGGCCAGTGCTGGGAGCCCAGGGTCGTCATGATCATCGACGTCCACCAGAGCGCCTCGCCGTAGCTGTCGATGCCCTGCGGCGCATCCCTCTCGAAGGCGAACATGCCTGCTGCGCCCGCGAACGTGACGAGCACCGTCAGCGCGAGCACGTAGCCGAATCCGCGGCGGCTGAGGCTCGCGCCGAGGGCGCGCATGCCACGGTTCGTCGAGCTGACGATGCGGAGCAGGCGCAGACCACGGCCGACGCGGGTGAGCCGCAGCAGGCGCAGCAGCCGGACGACGCGAAAGAGGCGAAGTGCCGGAACCAGCAGCGCGATCGCCGTCAGCCAGTTGCGCTTGAGATGGTCGAGCTTCTTCGGCGCGAGGAAGAGCTCGAGCGCGAAGTCGACGATGAACACGATCCAGATGAGCGTGCCCAGAGTCCCGAACAGCGCGCTCTCGCCCCACGTCAGCTCGACCACGACCAGCGCCAGCCAGACGAACGCGAGCACCAGCATCGGCGCCTCGAGCCACGCGGTGAGGCGCTCCAGCAGCTCGTGGCGCTCCCGCTCCAGGGCTCCCTCGCCAGCGGCGCCTGCATCGTCCGGCGAAGTGTCGCTCGGGCCGCTCATCCGAGCTGCGCCGCTCCTGGCGTCGAAGTGCCCACGTGACCCTCTTACTCTTGCGATAGGTCCGCCGCGCGAGCTCCCAACCGCTCCGCGCCTCGCCGCCGCGACGTGACGCCCGCGGTCGCTTCGGCGGTGGTCAGTACAGGATGGTGATCGGCTCGAGGTTCAGGCCGGCAGGCGTCGCGTAGCTGGTGAAGGTGCCGAGGCCGTAGGCGATCACGCCGAAGGGATCTTCGGCGGAGATCGAGTGGGTGCCGCCGTCGAGCCGGATGACGCCGACCTCGCGCGCGCCGACCATCGTGAACGTGCCGGTGACCGGCGCGCCGTCGAGGGTCAGCGCGAGCCCGGGGGGGCGCACGATCAAGAGGTGATTCTGGCCGTTCGTGCTGGCGTTGTACGAGCTCGGCAGGATGAACGTGTAGTCGCTGCGGTACTGCTCGTCGGGCACGAGCACCGTCAGCGCCGGGTCACCACGCGTCGCCGGGGGATCGCTCGCGTACTGGCCGCGCAGGTACTGCGCGACGAGCACGGCGCTCGAGCCCGTGACCTCGAACGGCCCCGTGGTCTCGAACTCGAGGAAGCTGCCGGGCGAGATGGTGCCGCCGCTCGTGCCGCCCTGCGGCGGGCTCACCGTGATCATCGTGTCGTCGAACGCCGGCAGCACGCGCACGATGTTGGAGCCGGTGGTGCTGCCGTCGGCCATCGGCGCGCTGACGAACGAGCGCCCCCAGCTCTGCATCGGCGGCACCTGCACCTCGAGGTGATCGCAGGCCTCCGCGCTGGTCGGCACGTACGCGCACACGTGACCGCCGAACATCGCGACCGGGTGGTCCGCGACGATGCGCGTCCCGCTGAGGTCGTACTCCTGCTCCTGACAGGTCTGGAAGAGCTCGCACTGCATGAAGGGCCCGAAGCCCGTGCACTCGCGCGTCTCGACGAAGCCGGGGCGACCCGGGACGCAGTCGGGCGGCACCGCGGCCGCGATGTGCGCCACCTCGCCCTGCGCGAGCATGAACACGAACGAGCCGCCGGCGGGCGTCGCCGGGAACCGCCCCGCCGCGTCGGCTGCGACCGCGCCGCGCGCCATCACCTGCACGCGCGTCGGCTCGACCGAGGTGCCGACCACCGCGATGTAGCCGGGATAGCGCGCCGTCGTGAAGCTGCCGCCCTCGACGCCGCGGCGCAGGCTCAGCGGGTACCAGCTCACGCCGATGTAGTCGCCCGTCAGCACGTGGCTCGGATAGAGCAGCGTCGCGTCGTTGGTGTACGAGAAGGTCGAGCCCACCGCGTACTCGAACGGATTGAACTGCGACGCGATCACCGGGAGATCGCTCGTCAGTCGATACGCGCCGCCGGCGGTGACGATCGACTGCCAGCTGCCCTCGGGCACGCCGAACGACTGCCCGTCGATCCACGGCAGCGGGATCTCGCGGAGGCCGTGCCCGTCGACGGTGCCCGAGTAGACCTCGGTGCCGTTGCGGGTGACGCGCACGTTCGCGACGGCGTCGTTCGGGTTCGCGACCACGACGCGGAAGTCGAAGACCTCCGCGTTCAGCGAGCCGGTGTTCGCGAGCGGGACCGGCCAGTACTCGCAGCCGACGTTGCTCTTGGTGCTCTCGGCTTCGGCGCACGCGTCGGTGCAGTAGCCGCTGCCGCCGCAGGTCGAGCCCCACTCGCTGCAGTCGCGGCCGGTCACCCACGAGCGACCGTCGGTCGAGCAGACCATCGAGGTGTCGCCCTCGCAGCGCCGCGAGCCGGGACGGCAGAGGACGCAGCGCAGCTCGGGATCGCACGCCGAGTCGCACATCGTCTCGCTCGCGCGGCTGCTGCCGTCGTCGCCGCAGACGTACGACAGGTTGCCCAGGCAGCCGGTCGTCCCCGGCGTGCACCGGAACACCGGCGGCCCTCCGTCGACGCCGGGCGGCAGCGTCGCGTCGACGGCGCCGTCGCGCAGAGGGCGCGAGGGCGGCTCGGTGCAGGAGGACACGAGCGCCGCGAGCGCAGCCAGGAAGAGGAGCGACCAGGCGAGCCGATACTGCGAAGGCATGCCTCCATCGTAGCGATCCAGCGGGTCACTTTTCCAGATCGCCCCCGTGAGCAAACGCGATTGCGACACCCGGTGCCATTTTCTTTTTGACACCGAGTGCCACTTTGCTATCTCTCTGGCGTGGGGACGGCGGGCGCGATCGAGGTGGCCGAGCAGGAGCTCCCGGCGGGGCTGCGCGTGAAGAACCGCGAGCAGCGCCGGGTCGCGCTGGTCGAGGCGGCGTACGCGCTGTTCGCCGAGCGGGGCTACGCGTCGACGACGATGGAGGACATCTCGGCGCGCGCCGGGCTCTCGCGTCGCACCGCGTTCCGGTACTTCGCGAGCAAGGAAGAGCTGGTCTTCCCGGAGCGCGACCAGCGGCTCGCGCTGATGCGCGGGCTCCTCGAGCCGAAGGCGGGCGAGCGGGCGTTCGACACGGTGCGCCGCGCGTCGCTCGCGCTCGGTCGCGAGTACCAGGCCGACCGCGCGCGCTCGCTGGCGCAGTGGGCGGTCGTGCAGTCGGAGCCGGCGCTGATCGGGCGCGAGATGCAGCTCGACCGCGAGTTCGAGCTCGTGATCGAGGAGGCGTTCCTCCGCGAGGAGCGAGAAGGACCGCGCGGCCGGCGACGCGCGAGAGTGCGCGCGTCGGCCATCGTCGGCGCGGTGCGCGCGACGCTGCGCGAGTGGTTCGAGACCGGCGCGACCGCGGATCTGGTGCGGCTCGGTCGAGAGACGTTCGCCGAGCTGGAGCGCGGCGTCGGGGCGTGATCGTCGTCAGGGAAGCAGGAGGGGCGTGATGAAGAGCATTCCGGAGCGTGGGCGTTCGAGCGAAGAGATCATGGCGGCCCTCGAGGACTACCGCGCGCGCGACGTGCCGTGGCGCTCGGGCAAGGCGTTCGGGTACGTGTTCGACGCGCACCACGAGGCGCTCGATCTCGGCAAGCGCGCGTACCTCGCGTTCCTGAGCGAGAACGGGCTCGACCCGACGTCGTTCCCGAGCTTGCTGCGCCTCGAGAACGAGGTCGTGCGGATGTGCGCGACGCACGTGCACGGCGGCGACGAGGTCGTCGGCAACTTCACGAGCGGCGGCACCGAGTCGATCATCCTCGCGGTGAAGGCGGCGCGCGATCGGGCGCGCGTGCTGCGGCCCGAGCTGAAGGCGCCGCAGATGCTGGTGCCGGTGACGGCGCACGCGGCGTTCCACAAGGCGGCGCACTACCTCGCGGTCGAGATCGTCACCTTCGACGTCGACCCGGTCACGTTCGAGGCCGACGTGGAGTCGGCGCGCGCGGCGATCACCGACCGCACGATCATGCTCGTCGGCTCGGCGCCCTCGTACGCGCACGGCGTGATCGACCCGATCCCCGCGCTCGCGTCGCTCGCGAAGGAGAAGGACCTCTGGATGCACGTCGACGCATGCATGGGCGGCCTCCTGCTGCCGTACATGGAGAAGCTCGGCGAGACCGTCGCGCCCTTCGACTTCCGCGTCGACGGCGTCTCGAGCCTCAGCATGGATCTGCACAAGTACGGCTTCTGCCCGAAGGGCGCGAGCATCGTGCTCTATCGCGACCGCGAGCTGCGCAAGCACCAGCTCTACGCGT
Source organism: Myxococcota bacterium (assembly GCA_030855295.1). Classification (GTDB taxonomy): domain Bacteria; phylum Myxococcota_A; class Polyangia; order Polyangiales; family Sandaracinaceae; genus Sandaracinus. Next base: position 12,216 of record JALYRN010000050.1, read on the forward strand.
GCAGCGAGTGGACCGGCTACACGATCATCAACGCGACGATCCAGAGCAGCAAGAGCGGCGGCCCGATGGCGGGCGCGTGGGCGACGATGCAGCGCATGGGCGACGACGGCTATCTCCAGCTCACCAAGGAGATGCGCGACGCGACGCACCGCTACGTCGACGGCATCGCCGCGATCCCGGGCCTCCGTGTGATGGGCAAGCCGGCGATGACGTTGGTCTCGTTCACGAGCGACGAGCTCCACATCTTCCACATCCCCGACCTGATGAAGAAGCGCGGCTGGTACGTGCAGCCCCAGCTCGGCTACGCCGGCCACCGCGAGAACGTGCACCTCTCGATCACCGCGGCGAACGTCCCCCACGTCGACGCCTTCCTCGCCGACCTCCGCAGCGCCTGCGAAGAGGCGCGCACCATCCCGAAGAACGACGAATTCGTGAACGCGATCGCGTCGGCTGCGGCGAGCATCGATCCCGCGAAGCTCGACCAGGCGACCTTCGACAACATGCTCGCCGCCGCCGGCCTCACCGGCGTCGGCGTCCCCGAGCAGAGCGCGCCGATCAACCAGATCCTCCAGGCGCTCCCGCGCCCGGTCGCGAAGGCGATCTTGATCCAGTACGTCAACCAGCTCTTCGAGTGAGCGCGGGTCGCGCCGTCGCTCCACGGCCGACCCGAGTGGTGTGCTCGGCGCGTGGCCTACGGCGTCACGCGGAGATCGTCGAGCGGCGTCGAGGCACCTTCTGCCGTGCCAGCGCCGCTCGCCGCGTCTCCTTCGATCGCCGCCCGCCAGAAGACGACTTCGTCGCCGGAGTCGCCGGGGCGCGTGAAGAACAGCCACGTGCCGTCGTCCGGAAGCGTCGCCGCCCACACGTCCGAGTCGTTCCCCGAGAGCACGTAGTCACCCGAAGGGTTCCCCTCGTCGTCGACGAGACGCGCGGGGCCTGCGCCCGCGACGACCATGAGCTCACCATCCATCGTGGCTCCGAGCGCATCCACCACCGTGATGGTCGCGGTCGCCCTCGGGAGCTCGACCCTGACGCCCTCGTACGGCGTGGCCGCGTACACCGAGTCCGTCGCAACCGCGTCGCCAGCGGGGATTCCTACGAACACGAAACCACCCGCTTCGCGGACCTCTGCCGCGAGCTCTGTGAGCGAGTCGGGCGGCGGGGCGGAGAGGCCACTCAAGGAAACTTCGCGAGGCTCACTTGCGGCGCACCCCATCAGTGCGACTGCGCCGATCCATGCCAATCGTACTCGCATCACTCACCTCCGAGTCACGGGACGCATGGATGGTGCCACGCCGCTGGCAGTCGCGCCGATCTCTCGGCAACCACTGCCCTCTGACCCGCCGCCGTCGTGCGCTCCATCTTCGTGCCCCGATCACGCGGGCGCGCGGCCGGGATGGTGCGCGGGGTCGATCGCGCCCCCGGCGCGCCTCCACCCGACCCGGAGCAACCACGTCCGCGGCACAGCGACCACTCTCGCGATCCCGTCGCGCGGAGCATCGATCTCGCACGACCAGCCATCGAACAACGCCGCCGACGAGCACGGATCGACCCACCGCCGCGAGCGCGGCGCGAGCCCGTGCTTGCGCGCGTTGCAGATGACGTACGCAATCGCATGTCTCACCCGGCGCGGAGTCGTGAGCACGCGATCGTGATAGCGGTCGGCGAACACCGAGCCCGTGCGGCCCATCGCGCTGTTCACGGCGCGCGCGATACGGACGCAGAGGCCCTTGACGGCGCGCGCCAACGCGCGCCGATTCTCCGCCTCGACCACGAGATGCCCGTGATCCCGCTGCACCGAGTAGTGCGTGATCCGCATCCCGAAGCGATCGGCCGCCGCACCGAGCGCGGCGACCACGCGCAGGAACGTCCGTCGCGCGCGCAGGCTCCACACGCCTTTCCGAACCTTCAGTGTCACGAGCACGGGCTCACGCCCGGTCAACGTCGCTCTCACGGCGTGCGGCACGCACGCCCGCGCGCCGTGCGGTCTTCGTCCCGCGCCGCGCCGCTTTCCTCCCCACGTTCGGAATGCAATCTCGGTCTGCCCGTGGCTGATTCAAATCACTCGTAGTCGCGCGCCGCGCGCTCCGACTGACGCACTTCTCGATTCGGCAGACATCGAGAGGAGCGAGTCGGCGAGGCGAATCGGGGTCTCCTACGGAGCCGTGGGTGTGGCGGTGGAGAGCTCGCAGCTTCGTATTCACGCTCTCGATGCGCGCGTTCGAGAGGCCGTGCAGGAGCGTGGAGCCGGTGGAGCACTCGAACGACGACTCGCTGCGTCTCCTCGCGATCGACGCTTCGCGGAGTCACGGCGAGCGCGATGGCCGCTCGATGCGGAGCTGGACGTGCACGATCGGGAGCGGAGGCTCCGTGGCGGTCCAGCGGTGATCGGCGTGGGTCGTGCCCGGGCCGGGCTCTACGGTGACGACGGTGATGCGGTGTGCATCGAAGTCCGCGACGTGACCGGCGCGGCCGGGGGCGACGGCGGTCGAGCTGTACGCGTGCTCGGACGTCGCGGCGAGCGAGACCTCGCTGCGCGACGCATGGAGATCGATCGCGAGCTCCGGACGATCCGGCGCGCCGATCGTCACGCGCGTGCGGCCGATCGTGCTCAGCCAGACGTACGTCGGCGCATCGACGCCCGACAGCGTGAGCGTGCGCGCGCAGGCGAGGGGGAACGCGCGCACCCGCACCGCGCGCGGCGGCGCTTCGTCGTCCTCGGGGTCGAAGAGGAGCACCGCGCGCTCGGTGCGCGCCACACCCTCGCCGTGATGCGGCCCGTACACGACGGAGCTCGGAGCCATCGCGGCCGACGCGATGGTGAGCCAGCGCTCGACCTCGTCGCGCTGACCGCGACCGGGGTTCTCGTGCAGCGTCGCATCGAGCGGAGCTCCGCCGAGCTCGCGATGCTGCCCCGCCGCGATCGTCGTTCGTCCGCGCTCGCGCGGCGTCGCGCCGAGCTCGGGTGGGAGCGTCGTCGCGACGGCGGATGCGGCGCCGCAGGGGCTCACCAGCTCCGCGCTCGGCGCGACGAGCGGCTCGCTCGCGGCGCCCTCGATCCGCACCCTCACGTGCACGCGCGCCGGCGATCCGTCGTCGGTGCGCCATGTCGAGCCCTCGAGCCGCGTGCCGCGTCCGAGCACGACCTGGTCGATCGTGACGACGCGGCGACCGATGCGCAGAGAGCGAACGACGCCGGGCCGCGGCTCGAGGGAATGGCTCCAGCCGATCGATCGCGCCTCGACCCGCGGCACGGCCGCGGTGGCGTCGATCGAGACCTGCACCATCTCGCCGTGCAGGTCGAGCGTGTGCAACCGGATCGCCTCGGTGCTGAGCCACATCGAGCGAGGCTCGTCGCTCGCGGCGATGATCGCGTGATCCGGACAGTGCGCGCGGCGCTCGACGCGCACGGTCACGTGTTGCGGCGGGTCCTCGCCCGAGGCGCGCGCGTGGATGCGGTAGGGGCCGACGAAGAACCGTCGCTCGACGTCGGGCCCGAGGTCGAGCTGGTCGCCGAACGGCATCCCCTCGGCGACCTCACCGCGATCGATCGTCGTGCTGAGCGCGGGGCCGCGGTGGCCGTGCTCCATCGAGGGTCCGATCCATGCGCGTGTCAGGTACTCCACGGCGACGCCGCCGATCTGCGCGCGCTCGCCGGGCGCGACCGCGGACTCGCCGAGCGGTCGGGTCGCGTCGGCGATGGCCGTCGGGAG
>JALYRN010000051.1 GCA_030855295.1 Myxococcota bacterium
CCTCCAGCCGACGAGTGCCCGCCTGGCGAGTGCCCGGGCGACGAGCGCCCGGACGAGGACGAGATCGGCGACGGGGCGGCGGGCGACGAGCCTCCGCCCGCGGGCAGACGAGCGCCCGGCGACGAGATCGGCGCGGGCACCGGGGGCGAGGTGTCGCCGATCTCCGGCGTGATGCGCGTCATCGGCGCCGCTTCGGCGCCGCTCGTGAAGCGAAGACCGCAGGACGCGCAGAACTGAGCGTTCGCAGGGTTCTGCGCACGACAGCGCGGGCAGGTGATCGCCATGCGGTGGGCGCGGAGGATACCGGATGCGCCGGCGTTCGCGGAAGGGAAGCGCGCGCCGCTCCCTCCGAGATTCCTGCCTTCCTGCCTTCCTCGGCGGATCGGATCGGTTGTCCCGCCCCGCGTCGTCCTGCATGCTCGGCGCGCGTTTTTCGAGACGCAGAGAGGCCGTGATGTTCCGCAAGGTCCTGGTCGCCAACCGCGGTGAGATCGCCGTCCGCATCATCCGCACGCTGCGTGAGATGGGGATCGCGTCGGTCGCCGTCTACAGCGATGCCGATCGCGACGCGCTCCACGTGCGCGTCGCCGACGAGGCGGTGCACATCGGCGGATCGCCGAGCCGCGACAGCTACCTGCGCGTCGATCGCATCGTCGAGGCCTGCCAGAAGACCGGCGCCGAGGCGGTGCATCCGGGCTACGGGTTCCTCAGCGAGAAGGCCGAGCTGCCGCGGGCGCTCGAGGCCGCGGGGCTCACGTTCATCGGTCCCGACGCGTCGGCGATGGACGCGATGGGGTACAAGACGGCGGCGCGCGCGCGGATGATCGACGCCGGCGTCCCGGTCGTTCCCGGCGCGGACGCGAAGGACTTCGACGCGCTCGCGATCGCAGCGGACGGCATCGGCTATCCGGTGATGCTCAAGGCCGCGGGCGGCGGCGGCGGCAAGGGCATGCGTGCGGTGCACGAGCGCGCCGAGCTCCAGTCCGCGTGGGAGCGCGCGCGCTCGGAGGCGCAGAGCGCGTTCGGCGACGATCACGTCTACGTCGAGAAGCTGATCGTCCAGCCGCGCCACGTCGAGATCCAGGTCCTCGGCGACAAGCATGGCAACGTGGTGCACCTCTTCGAGCGCGACTGCTCGATCCAGCGCCGCAACCAGAAGGTCCTCGAGGAGACGCCGACGCCCTCGCCGGTGCGCACGCCCGAGCTGATCGCGCGCATGGGCGAGGTCGCGGTGCGCGCCGCCAAGGCGGTCGACTACTCGAGCGCGGGCACGGTCGAGTTCCTGCTCGCGCCCGATGGGTCGTTCTACTTCCTCGAGATGAACACGCGCCTGCAGGTCGAGCACCCGATCACCGAGCTGATCACCGGCATCGATCTGGTGCGCGAGCAGGTGCGCATCGCCGCGGGCGAGCCCCTCGGATACGCGCAGGCCGACGTGCAGCACCGCGGCCACGCGATCCAGTGCCGCATCTACGCGGAAGATCCCGCGACCGGCTTCCTCCCCAGCCCCGGGCGCATCGAGGTCCTTCGCACGCCGAGCGGTCCGGGCGTGCGCGACGACGGTGGCGCGTACGAGGGCGCGGAGATCACGACGTTCTACGATCCGCTCGTGAGCAAGCTCTGCGTGTGGGCGCCGACGCGCGCGCTCGCGATCGCGCGGATGCAGCGCGCGCTCACCGAGTACGTGGTCGGCGGCATCCGCACCAACATCCCCTTCCACATCGCGCTGCTCGACCACGCGGAGTTCAGGGCCGGCAGCTACGACACCGGCTTCATCGCGCGCCACGAGGCGACGCTCCTGACGGGAGGCTCGACGTTCGATCGCGCCGACGCGATGGCGATCGCGGCGGCCGTGCACCGCGCCCTCGCCGACGACCGCGCCGCACGACAGTCCGCGCGCGACGTGATCAGCGGCGCCGGCAGCGCCCCCGCGATGAGCCCGTGGCGCATGGGCGCGATCGCGAAGCTGCGCTGACTGGGCGGGAGCGTCACGACGGAACGCGAGAGGCCGCCCGGAGCACTCTCCGCGCGGCCTCTCGTCGTCTCGGTCGATCCGAAGATCGGATGGGTCAGGGCTTCGGGGTCGTTCCGGCGTCGGCCACGCCGGCGTCCATCGGCATGCCGCCGTCCGTCGGCGTCGTCGACATCGGCTCGATGTTCACGACGAAGTCGCCCGCGCCCGCATCGCCGTAGCCGTCGACGATCACGACGATCTCCTGGCCCGCGGTCATCGTGAGCATCGTGCGCGACCGGAGGTTGTTCGCCGCGACCTCGATGTCGTCGCTGCACGCGAGCGTGGTCGTCTCGGTGCACGCACCGCGAAGGTAGAGGATCGTGTCGAAGGTCGAGCCGACCGTGTCGAACACGTAGGTGCCGGCCGACGGGGCCGCCCAGCGGAACGCACGATCCGGCGCGTCCTCACCGCCGCACTCCGTGGTCCCGCCGCTCGAGTCGTTGCCGGCGCCGATCGTCGTTCCCGCGAAGACGGCCATCCCGGTGGTCATCACCAGGGCACCCTCGGGGCAGGTGCCCGCCGGGCCGGTGATCATCTCCGCCACGCACGGGCCGCGCGCCGCGACGTACGCCTCGGCCGCCGCCATCGGCGGGTCGTCGCACTCGACGCCCTCGCACGCGTCGATCGCCGCGGTGTCGCAGTCCGCCGCTTCGAGGCACGTCGAGAGCGCGCGGTTGTTGTGCGTGATGCACGAGAAATAGTGCGCGAGCGCGTCGGGCGCCGCGTCGTAGCCGACCTGATCGCAGGCCTGCGCCTGGCTGGAGCCGAGGTTCGCGGCCACGCAGTCGGCGGCGCTGGCGAAGCCTTGCTCCATGTACGAGCACTCGCAGAGCTCGGCCGTCATCGTCCGCTGAGCAGCCTGCGCGGCCTCGTAGGGGTCGCCTGCGATCCCTGCGTCCGGACCAGCATCCGCTCGCGTCCCGGAGTCGATGCGCGCTCCGCTGTCGACGCCATCGGCGCCCGCGTCATCCGTCGGTGTCACGGTCTCGTCGCCGCAGGCGACCAGACCGAGCGCGATTCCCATCATCACGATTGTCGAACGAAGCACTTCGGACCTCCGGCGTGGATCAACACGGTGCGGTGAGCGCTTCCGTGCTCTCGACCGCGAAGCGGGCGACCGTAGCGCCCCGTGTGGTCGGTGCAACCACCACGGGCGGACACGATGCGCGACGGCCGCCGCCGGATGCATGATCCGACGACGGCCGACTCGCTCCCCCAGCGACCCGGGCACGGCCCGGATCGGATTTCCTGGTGGCGTTCCTCAGGCGGGAGGCAGCTCCTCGCAGCGGCCTTCACCGGTGCACGCCCAGCCCTCCTGACAGGCATGCTCCGCGTCGCAGTCGCGGAAGCACATGCCGAAACCATCGATGCCTTCGCCCATGCGGAAGCATCGATATCCCGTGGGGCACGTCTGCGCGTCGACGTATCCCGCGGGCGCGTCGCACAGGATGACGCACCATCCTTCGCCGCTCCCCGACAGATCGCCCATGCAGATCGCACGGTCCGTCGTGCACGTGCCCGGCGGCATCGCGTCGCCGCCCGGCGTGCAGCGTCCGCCCGGCCCGTTCAGCGCCGGCTCGCCGTCGAATCCGCCGTTGCAGCCGACGGTCGACGCGGCGTTCGCCATGTCGGCCTCGCACGACACCGGGCCGGAATCAGCCACGATCAGACCAGCATCCGCTCCTGGAGTGTTCCCAGGGCTCTCTTCATTACAACCCACCGCGACGAGCGCGGCCATCATCAGCCACGCACGGGCACTCTTCACCATCGACATATTCCCTCCCGAATGGCGGCCTTCCGAGCCGCTCGAAGGAAGTACTGACGACGATTCAACTAGGTACCGCGCGCGACGCCCACAACCCGCGCGTCCGCACGTGCGGGGCCAGCGCTCGCCTGAGTCGACAGGAGTGCTCGCCCCGGAGGGCGCGTACGGGAGCGCGCGCAGCGCGCGCGGACGGAAGCGCCCGGAGCGGGCGAGCCGATTTTTAGACAGCCTCTGAGTCCGTCGAGGCGCGGCGCGAGCGCCGCTACTTCTTCTTGTGCAGGAGCGGGACCGCGACGCTGTCGTCGTCGCGCTGCCAGAGCCCGCGCGGTCGGCTCTGCGCTCGCTCCTCGTCACTCGCGACCGCCGTCTTCGCTTTCGTCACCGACTGCGCAGGCGCGGCGGAGGCGGGCACATCGTCGACCGCGTCGATGTCGGTGAGCGAGATGTCCTGCATCGACAGCTCGAGGCTCGGCTCCTGCGCGTGGACGCGCGGTGAGCCGAGGTGCGGCGTCTGACCGGGAACGACCGGTGCGTGAGGCGCATCGAGCTCGGCCGCCGCGGCGACGGCGGGCGCCTTCGTGATGTCGTCGGGATCGCGACCGAGCCGTGTCCGCGCCGCGCGCACGCTCGCGCCGAGCGGCTCGGCATCGGCGTGCTCGACCTCGGAGCGCAGCACCGCCGCGAGCGTGCGCGCCATCGCCTTCGCGGTCTCGAAGCGCCCCTCGGGCGTGCTCGCGAGCGCGGTCTGGATCGCGAGCGAGAGCGACGCCGGCAGATCGTCGCGGAGCTCTTCGAGCAGCGGCACTTCGCCCTTGCGCACCGCGAGCAGCACCTCGAGGTCGTTCTTGCCGGTGAACAGACGTCGCTGCGCGAGCGCCTCCCACAGCACGACACCGAGCGCGAAGAGGTCCGAGTGCGGGCTCGGCTTCGCGCCGCTGATCAGCTCGGGCGCGCAGTACGCGAGCTTGCCCTTGATCACGTTGGGGCGCGTCATGCTCGCGCGGTCCATCGCGCGCGCGAGCCCGAAGTCGGTCAGCTTCACGACGCCGTTGACGCCGAGCAGCACGTTCGAGGGCGACACGTCGCGGTGATAGACCGGCACCGCGTTCCCGTTCGCGTCGACGCGCTCGTGGGCGGCGGCGAGCGCACGGCACATCTCCATGCCGATCGCCGCGACCAGCGGCCACGGCGTCTCGCGCAGGCCCTTGGGATGCGAGCGGACCCACTGGAACATGTCCAGCCCCTCGATCCACTCCATGACGAGGTAGTAGCCGCCCTCGGAGTCCATCCCGAAGTCGAGGATCTGGACGATGTTCGGGTGATGGAGCTCCGCGCCGACGCGCGCCTCCTCCTCGAACATCCGCACGAACGCAGGGTCGGCGTGCTTCGCGTGCTGGATGCGCTTGATCGCGACCGGCTTCGCGAAGGAGCCCGCACCGCGCGCGAGGGACTTCCACACGACGGCCATGCCGCCCTCGCCCGCGGGAGACACGAGCTCGTACTTCCCTGCGATGATCCTGCCGGGTGCGTCGACCGCCATGCCGCCTGAGACCAGCAGCGTAGTCGATTCCGCTGGGGAGGTCAGCAGGAACGTTCGACGGTGTGAGCCGACGCGCTCAGAGGCTGTCGAAATTCGGGTCGCTCGGCGGAGCTTCTGCGGCGTCCGGATAGCGCGGATAGCTGCCGAGCACGACGAGCGTCGGGCAGCGCGCCGTCAGCGACTCGATCGCCTGCGAGACGACCTCGTCCTCGCGGTGCCCCTCGACGTCGATCACGAACACGTAGTGCCACGCGCGATCGCGGCTCGGGCGCGACTCGATGCGCGTCATGTTCACGCCGTGCTCCTCGAGCGCGGTGAGCGTGCGCCGCAGCGCTCCGCGCTCGCGATCGTCGGCGATCGTGAACGCGAGCGTGGTGCGATCGCGGCCGGTCGGGCGCGCGTCCGTCGCACCGATCATCACGAAGCGCGTGGCATTGCTCGCGAGATCCTGGATGCCGTCGCGGATCACCGGTACGCCGTGGATCTCCGACGCGAGCGCGCTGCCGACCGCGGCGCCCAGGGCGTCGCCGAGCGCCTCGCGCACCGCCATCGCCGTCGACGCCGTGTGCACGACCTGCGCGTGCGGCAGGTTCTGCGCGAGCCAGCGACGGCACTGCGCGAGCGCCTGCGAGTGCGAGTAGACGCGCGCGATCTCGGAGACGTTCGACGCGCGCGAGAGCAGACAGTGCTTGATCGGCAGCACGAGCTCGCGCCGGATCATGACGCCGCCCTCGAGCAGCGCGTCGAGGACGCCCGCGACCGAGCCCTCGGTCGAGTTCTCGAGCGGCACGACGCCGTACACCGCGCGGCCGCGGCGCACCGCGTCGAACACACCGTCGATCGTCGTCTCTTCGACGTAGGCGGGCGCGTACCCGAAGAAGGTGCGCGCCGCGACGTGGGAGTAGGTGCCCTGCGGGCCGAGATACGCGACGGTGACGCGCGCCTGCAGAGACACGCAGCCGCTCAGGATCTCGCGGAACACTGCGAGGATCGCGGGCTTCGGAAAATTGCCCGCGCCGCGCGCGAGCAGCTTCTCGAGCAGCGCCTTCTCGCGCTCGGGATCGACCGGGGCAGTGCCGGTTCCGCGCTTCGCCTCGGCGACCGCGCCGACGATCTCGGCGCGCTCGGCGAGCAGATCGAGGATGCGCTCGTCGATGCCGTCGATGCGGCCGCGCAGCTGGAGGAGCTCGTCACTCATGGGGGCAGGCCTGGAGATACCGCGCGCGGCGCCCGTGCGCTCGTGCCGATCGGGAGCGAGCGCGGGCGGGCGCTCGGTCGTCTTCACGCGAGGGCTCCGAGGATCGCGGCCGTCATCTCGCGCGTGCCGAGCGCGCCGCCGAGATCGCGGGTGCGCGCGCCGCCCGCGATCGCGCGATCGACCGCGCGCTCGATCGAGGCGGCCTCGTCGCTCCAGCCGAGCGAGTGGTGCGCCATCATCGCGGCGCTGAGGATCGCGCCGACCGGGTTCGCGAGGCCCTTGCCTGCGATGTCGGGCGCGGAGCCGTGGATCGGCTCGTAGAGACCGCGCGGGCCGTCACCCAGCGACGCGCTCGGCAGCAGGCCGAGCGAGCCGGCGAGCGCCGCGGCCTCGTCGGTCAGGATGTCGCCGAACATGTTCTCGGTGACGATCACGTCGAAGTCGCGCGCGTGCGTCAGCAGGCGCATCGCGCAGGAGTCGACGAGCTGGTGCTCCAGCGTGGTGCCCGGATGGCCCGCCGCGACGCGCTCGGCGACCTCGCGCCAGAGGCGAGAGCTCTCGAGCACGTTGGCCTTGTCGACGCTGGTCACCTTGCGGCGGCGATCGGCGGCGAGGCGGAACGCGAGCGCGATCACGCGCTCGATCTCGGTCGCATCGTAGACCAGCGTGTCGACGGCGCGCTCGACGCCGTGCTCGTCCTTCGAGCGTCCCTTCGGCGTGCCGAAGTAGAGCCCGCCGGTGAGCTCGCGCACGAACAGCAGATCGGCGCCCTCGATCCGCTCGGGGCGCAGCGGCGAGGCGTCGGCGAGCGCCGCGTGCAGACGCACCGGCCGCAGGTTCGCGAAGACGCCCATCGTCTTGCGCAGCGCGAGCAAGCCCTGCTCGGGCCGCACCTTGGCGCGCGGATCGTCCCAGCGCGGTCCGCCCACCGCGCCGAGCAGCACCGCGTCGGCCTCGAGGCATGCCTGGCGCGTGCGCTCGGGCATCGCCTCGCCGGTGGCGTCGATCGCCGCGCCGCCGAGCAGCTCGGTGCGCACCTCGAACGAGCGCCCTGCCCGCTTCGCCGCCGCGCCGAGCACCTCGAGCGCGGCCTCCGTCACCTCGGGGCCGATTCCGTCTCCCGGCAGCGCCACGATCCGTGCGGTCATCGTCCTTCTCCTCCTGCGGCTCGCGGTTCCCACGTGGGCTCGCGCCCGGCGAGCGAGAGCCCGTGCTCGATTCCGTCGACCAGCGCCTCGAGGCTCGCCTCGACCACGCTCGACGACGCGCCGACGGTGCTCCACTCGGAGGTGCCGTCGCTCATGTCGACCAGCACGCGGGTGATCGCTTCGGCCGCGAGGCGCGCGTCGAGGATGCGCACCTTGAAGTCGGCCAGGCGGATGCGCGCGACGGCCGGGAGCGCCGGCTCGAGCGCGGCACGCAGCGCACGATCGAGCGCCGCGACCGGGCCCTCGTGCTCGCCCGCGGTGTGCACCACGCGGCCGTCGATCTCGACCTTCACCGTGGCCTCCGCGGTCGGCGCGCCGGCGCGATCGCGCCCCACGATCACGCGGTACTCGAGCACGCGGAAGGGCGGCACGTGATCGGGCCGCGCCCGCGCGATGCGGACCGCGACGCTCGCCTCCGCCGCATCGAAGCTGCAGCCGCGCGCCTCGTCGGCCTTGATCGCGCGCACCACCGAGCGCGCCTCCTCGTCCTCGAGCTCCATGCCGATCTGCTCGGCGTGCGAGCGCACGTTCCCCTGGCCCGCCAGCTCGCTGACGACGACGCGCGAGCGATTGCCGACGCGCGCCGGATCGACGTGCTCGTAGCTGCGCGGTGCGCGGCGGATCGCGGCGACGTGGACGCCGCCCTTGTGCGCGAACGCGCTGCGGCCGACGTAGGGCCGGTGCGGATCGGGAGCGATGTTCGCGATCTCCGCGATCTCGCGGGCCGCCTCGCACAGCGCGGCGAGCGAGCCCTCGGGCAGGCAGCGCATCCCGAGCTTCAGCTCGAGATCGGGGATGACGGTGCAGAGGTCGGCGTTGCCGCAGCGCTCGCCCCAGCCGTTGATCGTGCCCTGCACGTGGCGCGCGCCCCCGCGCACCGCCGCGAGCGAGTTCGCGACCGCGAGCCCCGCGTCGTCGTGCGCGTGGATGCCGATCGGGCACTCGAACGCCCGCGCGATCCGCGCGACGACGGCCTCGACGTCCCACGGCATGCTGCCGCCGTTGGTGTCGCAGAGGACGAGCTCCGCTGCGCCACCGGCGCGCGCCGCCGTCAGCGTCTCGAGCGCGTACGACTCCTCCTCGCGCCAGCCGTCGAAGAAGTGCTCGGCGTCGTAGACGACGGTGCGCCCCGCCGAGACCAAGTGCGCGACGGTGTCCTCGATCATCCGGAGGTTCTCGCCCGGGGTGACGCGCAGCACGTCGCGCACGTGCGCGATCGAGCTCTTGCCGAAGATCGTGACGAGCTCGGTGCCGGCGTCGATCAGCGCGTCGACCTGCGGATCGTACGCCGCCTTCACGTGCGCGCGGCGGGTCGCGCCGAAGGCGACCCAGCGCGCGCTCCGCAGCGGGCGATCCTGCGCGCGCGCGAAGAGCTCGGCGTCCTTCGGGTTCGAGCCGGGCCAGCCCGCCTCGACGAACGCGACGCCCAGCCGGTCGAGACGCTCGGCGATGCGCAGCTTGTCGTCGCACGTGAGGCTGAGGCCCTCGCGCTGCGTGCCGTCGCGCAGCGTGGTGTCGTAGATGCGCACCGCGCCCGGGTCGGCCGCGCTCATGATCGGGTCTCGCGATCGTGGCGCCGCTCGAACGCCGCGATCCGCTCGCCGTACTCCGCGAGGTACTCGAGCTCGTCGATGCCGTGGAGCAAGCAGTGCTTCGCGAACTCGTCGATCTCGAACGATGCCTGCCGCCCGTTCCAGCGCACGCGCTCGTGCTCGAGGTCGACCTCGATCTCGAGGCTCGCGTCGCCCTGCATCGCGGCCACCAGCGCCGCGTACGGCTCGGGCGCGAGCGCGACCGGCAAGAGCCCGTTGCGCAGCGCGTTGCTGCGGAAGATGTCGGCGAAGCCCAGCGCGATCACGCACCGGAAGCCGCCGGCCATCAGCGCCCACGGCGCGTGCTCGCGCGACGAGCCGCACCCGAAGTTGCGGCCGGCGAGCAGGATCGCGGCGCCCGCGTGCGCCGGGCGATGCAGCACGAAGTCGCGCTGCTGCCGCCACTCCGCGAAGAGCCCGTCGGCGAGGCCCGCCTTGTCGACGGTCTTGAGGTAGCGCGCGGGGATGATCTGATCGGTGTCGACGTCGTCCGCGAGGAGCGGCGCGGCGTGCGAGCGGAACGTCTGGATCGGCTCTCGGTTGTTCGAGCTCATGCCTGCACCTCCGAGCCCGGCCAGCCCGCGAGGCCGGGCATCCGCCGAGCGTCCGTGATCGTCCCGGTGATCGCGCACGCCGCGGCGGTGCGCGGCGACGCCAGGAACGTGCGGCTCCCCGGCCCCTGCCGTCCCTCGAAGTTCCGGTTCGACGTGCTCACGGCGTACTGCCCCTTCGCCAGGCGGTCCTCGTTCATCGCGATGCACATCGAGCAGCCCGGCTCGCGCCACTCGGCGCCCGCCGCGCGGAAGACCTCGTGCAGCCCCTCGGCCTCGGCGTGTCGCTTCACGTCCTGGGAGCCCGGGACCACGAGCACGCGCACGCCATCGGCCACCTTGCGGCCCGCGAGCACCGCAGCCGCCTCGCGCAGATCGGAGAGGCGCGAGTTCGTGCACGAGCCGATGAACACGACGTCGATCTTCCGCCCGAGCAGCGGCTTGCCGGGCTCGACGCCCATGTACTCGATCGCGCGCTCGCGCGCGGCGCGCTCGCCGGCGTCGCTCGCGTCCTCGGGACGCGGCACCGGCGCGTCGATCGCGATGCCCATCGCGGGGTTCGTGCCCCACGTGATCATCGGCGCGAGCCGCGAGACGTCGATCGTGATCGTCCGCGCGAAGCGTGCCTCTTCGTCGGTCGGCAGCGCGCGCCAGCGACGCAGCGCGCGATCCCACGCCGGCCCGCTGGGCGCGGACGGACGGCCCGCGAGGTACTGGTACGTCGTGTCGTCGGGCGCGACCAGACCGGCGCGCGCGCCCGCCTCGATCGACATGTTGCAGAGCGTCATGCGCCCCTCCATCGAGAGCGCGCGCACGGCCTCGCCGCGGTACTCGAACACGCAGCCAGTGCCTCCGTCGACGCCGATCGCGGCGATCAGCGCGAGGACGAGATCCTTGGCGCCGGTGCCGGGCGGCGGGGTTCCGCCGAAGAGCACCTCGACAGCGTCGGGGCGTCGCTGCAAGAGGCACTGCGTCGCGAGCACGTGGCCGACCTCGGTCGTGCCGATGCCGAACGCGAGCGCGCCGAACGCGCCGTGCGTCGCGGTGTGGCTGTCGCCGCAGACGATGGTCATGCCCGGCTGGGTGCGGCCGAGCTCGGGCCCGACCACGTGCACGATGCCGTTCTTCGGCGTGTCGAGCGCGAGCAGCTCGATCCCGTGCTCGCGGCAGTTGCGCTCGAGCTCCCGGAGCTGCGTCGCGCCGGCAGCGTCGATCACCGCGAGCCCGCCCTTCCGGGTCGGCGTCGAGTGATCCATCGTCGCCAGCGTGCGGTCGGGGCGGCGCACCCGGAGCTCGCGCTGGCGCAGCGTCGCGAACGCCTGCGGCGACGTGACCTCGTGGACGAGGTGCAGATCGACGTAGAGCACCGAGGGGCGCCGCGGGTGCTCCGCGACGACGTGCGCGTCCCAGACCTTGTCGACCAGGGTGCGCGGACGATCGCTCGTGTTCATCGGCTCACCTCCGTGGCTCGCGCCGGTTCGGTCGCGAGGCTCGTCGTGTCTCTGCGGATGCGATCGAGCGCGGTGAGGTACGCCTTCGCGCTCGCGACCAGCACGTCACCGTCGGCGCCGTAGCCGGCGTGCAGCGCGCCCGACGCGTCCCGCACCCGCACGCTGACCTCCCCGAGCGCGTCGATGCCCTCGGTCACCGCGTGCACCGAGTACTCGAGCAGCTCCGCGGGCACGCCGACGATCGCGTCGATCGCGAGGAAGCACGCGTGCACCGGGCCGGTGCCGATCGCGGCCTGCGTCACGACGGATCCATCGGGCGCGCGCAGCCGCACCGTCGCGGTCGGCATGCCCTGGGTGCCGGCCGTGATCTGCAGCGCGTCGAGGCGCATCGCGCCGCGCTCTTCGCGCCGCTCCGACGAGACCAGCGCGAGCAGGTCGGCGTCGGTCACGTGCTTCTTGCGGTCGGCGAGCGCCTTCATGCGCGCGAACGCCGCGTCGAGCGCCGGGCCGTCGAGCGTCACGCCGAGCTCGGCGAGCCGCTTCTCGAGCGCGTGCCGCCCCGAGTGCTTGCCGAGCACCAGGCGCGTGCCCGCCGCGCCGACGTCCTCGCCGCGCATGATCTCGTAGGTGCGCCCGTGCTTGAGCAGGCCGTCCTGGTGGATGCCGGACTCGTGCGCGAACGCGTTGGCGCCGATGATCGCCTTGTTCGGCGGGACCAGCATGCCGGTGTGGGCGCTGACGAGTCGGCTCGTGCGCGTGAGCTGCGTGGCGTCGATGCCGGTGCGCAGCCGCAGACGATCGCGCCGCACCACCAGCGCCATCACGACCTCCTCGAGCGCCGCGTTGCCGGCGCGCTCACCGATGCCGTTGATCGTCAGCTCGGCCTGTCGCGCTCCCGCCTCGAGGCCGGCGAGCGTGTTCGCCACGCCCATCCCGAGATCGTCGTGGCAGTGCACCGACAGGATCACGCGATCGGCGCCGGGCACCTTCGCGCGCACGCCGGCGACCATCGCCCCGACCTCCGCGGGCGTCAGGTAGCCCACGGTGTCGGGCAGGTTGATCGTCGTCGCGCCCGCCTCGATCGCTGCTGCCGCGGCCTCCCAGAGGAACTCGGGCTCGGTGCGCGCCGCGTCCTCGGCGCTGAATTCGACGTCCTCGCAGAGGCCGCGCGCGTGCTCGACCATCGTGCGGATGCGCGTGAGCACCTGCGCGCGGCTCATGCGCAGCTTGTGCTCGCGATGGATCGGGCTGGTCGAGAGGAACGTGTGGATGCGCGGCCGCTGGGCGGCGCGCACGGCGTCCCAGGTGCGATCGATGTCGCCGACGGTCGCGCGCGCGAGGCCGCAGACGATCGGCGGCCGAGGATCGAGACGCCCGGGCACCGGCTCGACGCCGATGCGCTCCGCGATCGCGCGGACCGCCGCGAAGTCGTCCGACGACGAGGCCGGAAAGCCCGCCTCGATCACATCGACGCCGAGCCGCGACAATGCGCCCGCGATCTCCAGCTTCTCCGCGCTCGTCAGCGACGCGCCGGGCGACTGCTCGCCGTCGCGCAGCGTGGTGTCGAAGATCCGGACGTAGTCGTCGCCTTCGAAGTCGGCCGGCGCGCTCATCGCTCGCCCTCTTCGCCCACCGGATCGACGAACGGCATCATCGCGCGCAGCTGCGCGCCGACCTCTTCGATCGGATGGCTGCGCTCCGCCGCCCGGATCGCCTCGTAGCGCGGGCGCCCCTCGGCGTTCTCGCCGATCCAGCGCCGCGCGAAGGTGCCGTCCTTGATCTCCGCGAGGAGCTTCCGCATCTCCTCGCGGGTGCGCTCGTCGATCACCCGCGGTCCCGACTGGTAGTCGCCCCACTCCGCGGTGTCGCTGATCGAGTGGCGCATGTAGCGGAGGCCACCGCGGTACATCAGGTCGACGATCAGCTTCAGCTCGTGGAGGCACTCGAAGTACGCGACCTCCGGCTGGTAGCCGGCCTCGACCAGCGTCTCGAAGCCCGCCTTCACCAGCGCGCTGACGCCGCCGCAGAGCACCGCCTGCTCGCCGAAGAGATCGGTCTCGGTCTCCTCGGCGAAGGTGGTCGTCAGCACCCCCGCGCGCCCCGCGCCGATCGCGCTCGCGTAGCTCATCGCCAGCGCGTCGGCAGTGCCGGTCGCGTCCTGGTGCACCGCCAGCAGCGCCGGCACGCCGCCGCCCTCGCGGAACGTCTCGCGCACCCGATGCCCCGGGCCCTTGGGCGCGATCATCGACACGTCGATCCCCGCCGGCGCCTCGATCGTGCCGAAGCGCACGTTGAACCCGTGCGCGAACATCAGCGTGTCTCCGGGCTCGAGGCCCGGCGCGATCGCCTCGCGCCAGATCGCCGCCTGCGACGTGTCGGGCGCGAGCATCATCACGACGTCCGCGATCTTCGCGGCCTCGGCGGGCGAGCAGACGGTGAAGCCGTCCGCGCGCGCCTTCTCCGAGCTGCGGCTGCCGCTCCGGAGCGCGACGACGACCTCGACGCCGCTGTCCCGGAGGTTCTGCGCGTG
The DNA here is from genome assembly GCA_030855295.1 of Myxococcota bacterium. Taxonomy (GTDB): domain Bacteria; phylum Myxococcota_A; class Polyangia; order Polyangiales; family Sandaracinaceae; genus Sandaracinus. The sequence goes on from JALYRN010000051.1 coordinate 13,850, forward strand.
CGCGTGGCCCTGCGAGCCGTAGCCCACGATCGCCACCTTCTTGCTGCGGATCAGGCCGAGATCGGCGTCGCGGTCGTAGCGAATCTGCGTCTTCATGTGCTCTCTCCGTCTCTCGTGTGCTCGAGACAAGACTCGACCTCTCGACTGCCGCCATTCGCAGCAGCAGTCGCCATTTCCGCTCTCACGAGCGGGTCTATCTATCGATGCTCGACTGGCACCTGCTGAATCAGGCCGCCTCGTCCGTCAGCTCGATCTCCGTCTCTTCCTCTCGATGGTTCGCCGCGCTCCCGCGCGTCATCGCGATCGTCCCGGCCTGCACCATCTCGAGCACGCCGAACGGCTCGAGCAGCGCGACGAGCCCGCGGATCTTGTCCTCGGTGCCGGTCGCCTCGACCATCATCGTGTCGAGCCCGACGTCGACCACGCGCGCCCGGAACACGCTGCAGATCTGCAGGATCGACGCGCGCTCGGCGGGCAGCGCGCGCACCCGCACCAGCGCGATGTCGCGCGAGACCGAGGCGCGGTGCGTGATGTCGTCGACGCGCAGCACGTCGACGAGCTTGTAGAGGTTCGCCTCGAAGAGGCGCCCCATCCGATCGTCGCCGCGCACCACGATCGTCATGCGGCTGACGCCCGGCTCGTGGGTGCGACCGACGCTGAGCGACTCGATGTTGAAGTTGCGCCGGCGGAACAGCGACGCGACCCGGTTCAGCACGCCCGGCACGTCCTCGACGTGCACCACGAAGGTCCGCTGCGTCGTGCGCTGCTCGCTCATCGTCCCGCTCCTCCGTTCCCGGCCGGCAGCGGCCGCCGGATCATGTCGCCGAGGTCCGCGCCCGACGGCACCATCGGATAGACCGCGTCCTCGGCCTCGACCCGGAGCTCGACCACGAACGTCCCCGGGCACGCGCGCGCCGCCTCGACCGCCCGCTCGATGTCGGCGCGCCGCTCGACGCGCATGCCCGACAGGCCGTGCGCCTCCGCCAGCTTCACGAAGTCCGGGCTGACGATCGGCGTCGAGACGTACCGGCGATCGTAGAAGAACTCCTGCCACTGGCGGACCATCCCCAGGTAGCCGTTGTTCACGATCGCGACGTTCACCTTCACGCCCTCCTGCACGCACGTGGAGAGCTCGGCGGCCGTCATCTGGAAGCCGCCGTCTCCGGCGATCACCCAGATCTCGTCATCGAGCGTTCCTGCGCGCGCCGGCTCGCGCATCAGCGCGAAGCGCGCGCCGATCGCCGCCGGGAGCGCGAAGCCCATCGTGCCGAGCCCGCCGGACGTCACCAGCCGCCGCGGATGATCGTGCTTGTAGTACTGCGCCTCCCACATCTGGTGCTGGCCGACGTCGGTCACGATCAGCGCGCGGCCACCGGTGAGGCGATAGAGGTCGTGCACCACGTGCGCCGCGTAGAAGCGTCCATCGTCGGGCAGCGACTGGATGTCGCGCGGCGCCGACTCGGCGCGCATCGACGCGAGCCGCGCGTTCCACGCCGCGTGCTCCTTCGGCGCGACCCGCGGCACCATGCGCTCGAGCACCTCGCGCACGTCGCCGATCAGCGCGACGTCGACGCGCACGTTCTTGTCGACCTCGGCGGGATCGATCTCGACGTGGATCTTCTTCGCGCCGCGCGCGTACGTCGAGAGGTTTCCCGTCACGCGATCGTCGAACCGCATCCCGAGCGCGATCAGCAGATCCGCCTCCTGGATCGCGGCGTTGACCCACGCCTCGCCGTGCATGCCCATCATCCCGAGGGAGCGCGGGTCGGTCCCCGGAAAGCCTCCGAGCCCGAGCAGCGTCGAGGCCACCGGCAGGTCCGCGCGCGCGGCCAGCGCCTCGAGCAGCTCGGTCGCGCCGGCGCGCACGATGCCGTGCCCGGCGAGGATCACCGGCCGCTGCGCCTCGATGATGAGCGCGGCCGCCTGCGCGAGCGACGTCGCGGGCGCCTCGGGTACGGCCCGCCACCCGGGTGTCGCGGGCGCCGCGC
>JALYRN010000555.1 GCA_030855295.1 Myxococcota bacterium
GGTGCCGGTCGCGGTCGCAGCTGAGGCAGCCGTGGCAGCCCCGTCGGACGTGGCAGCCCCGTCGGACGTGGGGAGCATCGTCGCCGCGTTGGTGTCCACCGACGCGGGCGCGCCGGGCTCGGCGCGCTGGTGCTCACGACGACGCAGCAGCGGCGGGACGTCGAGCATGAGCAGCGCGCCCGCTGCGCCGAGCGAGGCGAGCCAGTAGACGCCGCCGATCAAGAAGCGGAGCGGGCCCGCGGCCGGATGCTCCTCGCGTCTCCGGCGCCACATGCGACCGGTCGTCGTGTCGGGCGCGATCGTGTCGACGACCGCGTCACGTACGATCGGCATCACGAAGAGGCCGACCACCAGCGCGAGCGCGAACGCGATCTGCGCGCGCCGCGCGCCCCGGAGCCACTCGACGAGCGCGCCGCGATCGCGCGTGAGCCGCGGGAGCTCGCTCCAGGCGACGCGGAGCTCGTCGACGAGCCGCTTCGCGTTCATCGCGAGAACCCTACGAAACCATGGCCCTGTTGTCACGCCTGTGGAACGGCGGCCCTGGTGATCACAGGCCCTCGGCGCCGAGCGCTTGCTCCGCGTGGAGCAGCGCCACGCCGGTCGCGCCCTGATGCTGATCGAGCGGCGACGCGACGACGAGCGCGTCCGAGCTGACCGCGCGCGCGATCTCGTCGTGCGCTTCCTCGGCGCGCTTGCCCGAGACGATCACGCCGAGGCGCGCGCGGCCGAGCCGCCCGATCATCCCGAACGGTAAGGCGTCGCGGAGCGCCCGCACCGTGCCTTGGAGCTGCTCGGGAGGGACCGCGAGCACCACCAGCGCGACCGGCTCGTCCTTCTGCAGGCCGCGGCTCGCCTGCAGCGCGATCAAGTCGGTGAAGATCGCGCGGCCGTAGATCGCGAGCTCCTGATCGGCGCACTGCAGATGACGATAGATGCTGTCGGGGCTGCCCGGGGAACGGCGCTTCTCACGCAGCTCGAGCGCTGCGAGCACCCGCCGCGCGAGCACGCTCAGCAGCTCGAGATCGAGATGCGTGAAGTGGTGGGGCTCGAAGTCGAGGATGCAGAGCGTGCCGACCGCCTCTCCGTGCACCGCCATCAGCGGCACTCCGGCGTAGAAGCGGAAGCCCCGCTCGGTCACGCTGGGATTGCCGCGAAAGAAGGGGTTCTCGTACGCGTCCTGGACGACGAGCGCCGCGCGCGCGGCGACCGCGTGCGTGCAGAACGAGGTCGCCCGCGGTCCTCCCGGATCTCGGGGACCCACCGAGCACTGCGCGACGAGGCGCTGCCTGTCCGACGTGACCGCGGAGATTCCGGCGACCGGCACCGCGAAGATCGTCGCGAGGTCGTCGAGGAAGCTCTGCAGGCCGAGCGCCGGATCAGGCTCCTCGAGGCGCAGCTCGAACACCGCGCTCAGGCGCGACGTCTCGTCCTCGAGCGTCCGGCTCGGCGGCGGCGCGGAGGTTCGCGGCGGCGCGGAGGTTCGCGGCGGCCCCGACGCCAGCGTTCGCACCGCCTCCGCCAGCAGCCTCGGGTTGTAGGGCTTCGCCATCGTCTCGGCCGCGCCGAGCCCACGCGCTTGCTCGAGATACGGCAAGAACCCCGAGACGGCGAGGACGGGAGCGCGCGGCGCAGGCCTGCGCGCGTACTGCTCGAGGAAGGCGAGCCCGTCGAGCTCCGGCATCATCATGTCGGTCACGATCACGTCGGGCTGGATCACCGTGAGCAGGTCGAGCGCGCGCTGACCGTTGTCGGCGGTGACCACCTGGATGCCCGCCTCGTCGAGCACCATCTCTGCGAGCAGCAGCAGGTCCAGATCGTCTTCGATCACGAGCGCGAGGGGCCGAGTCATATCGTGAGCCTCGAACGCACGTAGTTCCCCGCGGCGCCGCTGTGAGCCCGTCGCGGTGACGTCCCGAGGCGATCGTTCGCTGCGAGTGCTCGGGAGTCGTTTTTTGCTCGTCCGACGCGAGTGACGTGCGATCAATCGACGCTCACGCACGCTCGCGCGCGGGGGAAATCCCCAGCCGTTGCTCGATCGCCGCGAGCCCCACGGCTGCGATCCGCTCGTCGTCGAGCTCGGGCAGGCCGCTGACCGCGACCGCACCGACCACGTGACCGTCTCGGTCGCGCACCGGCAGCCCGCCCGCCCAGCCGCACGCGCGCGCGTCGCCGTAGTACGCGATGTCGAATGCCTCGTCCGCGCTGCGCAGGCGCGCGCCGATCGCCCGCGTCGGCGTGCCCTGCGTCGCGGCGGTCCACGCCTTGTTGCGCGCGATCGTGATCGACGAGGCGGGTGCCCCGTCGAGCCGCGCCAGCGCGAGCAGCTCGCCCTGCGCATCGGCGACCGCGATCACCGCCGGCTTGGGCTCGCGCGAGAGCGCATCGCGCATCGCCGCGATCGCGACATCGGCATCGGCGAGCTCGAGGGTGGGCACGTTCCTCATCGCCGCACATCCTCGCACGATCGGCTCTCCGCGACGCAGCGCTGCGGGCGTCTCAGCGCTTCGCGAGCAGGTCGAGGATCGACTCCTCGAGCGCGTGCGCTGGCGGACATCCCGGTGATTGGGCAGACTCGCCGCCATGCAGCGCCCCGCTTCCAGAATTTGCCCGATTTTCTTCACTCTCGCCGCGCTCGCCGCAGGCTGCTCCTCGCCCGCTGACGTCTTGCCCGACGTCGACGCCGGCACGACGACGCGGATGGACGCGTCGACGCCGGTCGACTCCGGCGCCGCGCCCGACGCGCGCGCGATGATGGACGACGGTGGCCCGAAGCCCACCGACGCCGGGGTTCCCGGAGACGGTGGCAAGGCGCTGCCCGACGCAGCGATGCCCGACGCAGCGATGCCCGACGCAGCGATGCCCGACGGCGCGGTGGCCGACAGCGGCCGCGACGGCAGCATGCCCGACGCGGCGGTGCCCGCGACCTGCCCCGATCAGGATCTCGGGATGGCGGTCGGCATCGATCTCGCGACCGGCTCGACCATCGGCGCGGGCGACGACGTGGTCCCGGGCTGTGGGTCCTCGTCCGGCGCACCCGACCTGACGTTCGCGTGGACCGCGCCGGCCGCGGGCACGTACACGTTCGACACCGGCGGATCGACGTTCGATACGATCCTCCAGCTGCGGAGCACCTGTGGCGGCACCGGGCTCGACTGCAACGACGATCGCGGCAGCGACGCGGCGTCACTCGTCCGCGCGACGCTCGCGGCCGGCGAGAGCGTGGTGATCGAGCTCGACGGCTACAGCTCGGGGAGCGGCGACTACTACCTCTCGATCACGAGCGGCCCGGTGACCGAGGTCGCGTGCTTCGACGGTACCGACGATGATCGCGACGGCAACGTCGACTGCAACGACTACGACTGCGACAGCGAGCCGGGATGCATCGAGGTGCTCTGCAGCGACGGCGTCGACAACGACGGTGACTTCAGCACCGACTGCGACGATTTCGACTGTCGCGACGACCCCGCGTGCATCGAGTCGAGCTGCACCGACGGCGTCGACAACGACGGTGACACGGCCGTCGACTGCGACGACTACGACTGTCGCGACGACCTCGCGTGCATCGAGTCCGACTGCGGCGACGGCCTCGACAACGACGGTGACATGGCAGTCGACTGCGACGACTTCGACTGTGACTCGCAGTGCAACGAGCTCGTCTGCGACGACGGCATCGACGACGACATGGACGGCGCGGCCGACTGCGCCGACACGCAGTGCAGCTGCGACGCCGCGTGCATCAGCGTGAGCTGCCCCGACGCCGACCTCGGCTCGGCGGTGGGCAACGGGGTCGCCGGGGGCGTCCTCGCGCCTGGTACCTGCAGCGAGCGCAGCGACGCTTCGTGCGGCTCGGGCGGCGCGGGTGGCGAGATCTTGTATCGTTGGACCGCGCCGGCGGCCGGCACCTACGTGATCACCACCGAGGATACGTCCGGCACGCTCTCGACGTACGACACCATGCTCTACGTGCTCGACGGCAGCTGCTCGGGCATGGAGCTCGCGTGCAACGACGACAGCGCCTTCGGCTTGCTCTCGTCGGTGTCGGTCACGCTGACCGCCGGACAGACGGTCATCATCGTGCTCGACGCGTACGGCGTGACCTCGTCCGGCGACTACGTCCTGAACATCAACGCGATCTGATCCGAGATCGCGCGCGGCGTTCGCCCCAGGGGACGCCGCGCCGATCGCGCGCCGATCGCGCGCGTCACTGGACAGCGGCCATAACAGTGTTATCACTCGCCGTAACACCGTTATGTCAGACGACGCAGTCGAGCTCGTGTTCTCCGCGGTCCGCGACGGCGAGCTGACGATCGAGGACCTGTCGACGCGCCGGATCTGCGCGTTCCTCGGCAAGACCACCGGCGTCCTCTATCACCGCTACTCCAGCCTCGACGCGTTCCTGTTCGCCGTCGGACAGCGCGGCATCGGCCTGCTCGGCGAGCGGCTCCAGCCCTCGCTCACGAGCGCAGAGGGCCTCGGCGACGTGGCCGTGGCGTTCGTCGAGTTCGGGCTGGATCACCCCGCGCTGTACGAGCTGATGTTCGAGCGGCGCTACGACTGGGCGGCGCTGCGCGCGCTCGGCGTGATCGGTCGCGAGGCGCCGGGCTCGCGCCTGTGGGACGTGATGGCCGCGGTGATCGCGCGCACCGGCTCGGACGATCCGGAGACCGACGGACGTCTGCTGTGGGCCGGCCTGCACGGCCTGGTCTCGCTCGCAGCGAGCGGTCGCGCGAACATGCGCGCCCTCGATCGGACCGACCGCGAGGTCGCGTGCGCCGCCGCGCGCGCGCTCGCCCGACGACTGGTGGGAGGCAAGGGACGACGATGAGCACGAGAATCACCGACACGCTGACGCTGCCGAACGGACAGCAGCTCTCGAACCGCTTCGCGAAGAGCGCGATGAGCGAGCGCGTCGCCGCGCCCGACGGAAGCCCGAACGCGGGGCACCTGCGC
>JALYRN010000556.1 GCA_030855295.1 Myxococcota bacterium
TCATGGTCCGCGCGGCGTCGCCGTCGCGATCGCAGTCGAGCACCAGCGCACGCGTGCCGTCGCGCGTGAGCACCGCGCTGGTGTGGCCGTAGAGCTCTGCGAGCGCGGGAAGTCGCTCGATCGTGCGGAGCACGGCGCCGGTCGCGAGCTCGCGCACGATCACCTGGCGCCGCTCGGGGTCGATCTCGACGGTGCGCGTCCACGCGGCGTCGAGCGGCGCGGACGCGAGGCGCGCGATCGGCGCGCCGTCGCGCAGTCGCGTCGCGCTGCCCTCGAAATTGCTGCGCGTCAGCAGGAGCGCGCCGCCGGGCGCGATGTCGACCTGGACGGGATGGTAGGTGCCGGCGCGCACGTCTTCGTGCACCCACGCGAGCGCGAGCTCGTCGGGCCGGCACGCGAGGTCACCCTCGACGGCGACCGCCGGCGCATCGCGATCCCCGCTGGCGTAGCAGCCCGCGAGCGACGTCAGGAGAGAAGCGAAGAGGAAGAGCGCGGGATGTCGCATCGGAAGAGCCTCCGTCGGGTGCGTTCGACATCCACTCTGCGCGCTCGCGGCCCATAGCTCCCATACCGTCTCGCCAGCAGAGGCATAGATACAGACTATGCCGATGCGCCGCCCGTCGCGGGCGCGTCAGCGGGGCTCGCCGTCGCGATCGTGCTCGTGGATTGCGCGCACCGTGTCGAGCGTGTCGGCCTCGGCGGCGGTCTTGTCGGGCCGGTAGCGCTTCACGCGCGCGAAGCGCAGCGCGAGCTTCGCCGGATACCGCGGGCTCTCCTGCACGCCGTCGAACGCGATCTCGACGACGAGCTCGGGGCGCACGTGCACGACGTGACCCTCGCGCCGCTCCTCGCGCGCGAGCAGCTCGCGCGTCTGCCACGCGAGCAGCTCGTCGGTGAGCCCCTTGAACGTCTTGCCGAGCATGACGAAGCGCCCGGGCGTCTGCGGATCGCGGGCGCCGAGGTGCAGGTTCGAGAGCGTGCCCTCGCGACGTCCACTGCCCCACTCGACCGCGATCACGACGAGGTCGAGCGTGCGCACGCGCTTGAGCTTGAGCCAGCTCTTGCCGCGCCGTCCGGCGGCGTAGGGCGCATCGAGCGCCTTGACGACGAGGCCCTCGTGCCCGGCATCGAGCACCGCGCGGAGCTGCGCGGCGGCGAGCGCCGGATCGCTGGTGCGCACGCGCGCGAGCCGCGAGCTCTGCGGCACGTGGGCGTCGAGGGCGTCGAGGCGCTCGGTCGTCGGCCGATCGAGCAAGCTCTCGCCGGAGACCAGCAGACAGTCGAAGGCGGCGAGCGTCAGCGGCAGCTCGGAGACCAGGGTCGCCTCCTTGCGCTCGGTCATGCGCCGGCCGAAGCGGCGCATCGTCACCTGGAACGGATGCGGTCGGCCGTCGTCGCGCATCGCGATCGCCTCGGCATCGAGGATCACCTCGCGCGCCGGCAGCGCGCGCGCGATCGACACGACCTCTGGCACGAGCCGCGTCACGTCCTCGAGCCCGCGCGTGAACACCGCGACGTCGTCGCCGGCGCGATGCACCTGGAGGCGGATGCCGTCGAGCTTCGGCTCGAAGAACGCTTCGCCGAGCCCGCCCAGCGCGTCGTCGACGTCTTCGGCGGGGCTCGCGAGCATCGGCAGCACCGGCCGGAAGAGCGTGAGCCCCACCGCGTCGAGCCCCGGCGCTCCCGCGCTGCGCGCGATGCGCGCGATCTCCGGCAGCGACGCGGCGAGCATGTGCGCGCGCCGCACGCGCTCGACCGAGACGTCGAACGCGCGCGCGATCGCGTCCTCCATCACGCCCTCGAGCGCGCCCTGGCGCAGGTTGCCGAGCAGCAGCCCGGACAGGAACGCACGCTCCGCTTCGGTCGCGCGCGCGAGCAGCGACTCGAGCGCGCGCTTGCGCTCCGCCCGGCTCCCTTCCCCCTCCAGCGCGGCGAGCGCGGAGAGCGCCGCGTCCACCTCCACCAGCGAGAGCGACGACGTCGCGGGCGGCGCCCCCGGCTCCGCCTCCGCGACGCTCGACCACCCGACCCCGATGCGCCCCTGCAGCGGCTCCCCGACGAGGAACGCCGTCGCGATCGCGATGTCGCGATCGTCCGCCGAGCGCAGCAGCGCCGCGATGCGATCCCGCTTCTCGGTGCGCGAGCGAGTCGCTCGCAGCGCCCCGCTCACCTCGACGACCTCCCGCAGCTCCACGCCCCGAGCGTAGCGCGCGGGGCGCTCGAGCCCGGCTCGGCAGGTCCCGAGACATTCCGACACCCATGCCGGAGTGACGCCTTGATCGGCGGGGCGATCGACGGGACCATGGGTCGATGGCGCGCTGTTCTGCTGCTTGGCTTTCGGTCCTCTCGCTGCTCGTGGTCGCCGGGTGTGTGTCGCCTCCCGGCACGCTCGAGGTCGACGCGGGACCAGGGTATCGCCGCGACGGCGCGCCGAGCCCGATGTTCCGGCCGTGCAGCGGCGGGGACGGAGGCGCGATCGGCGACGGCGGGTGCGGCGACGGCGAGGTGCCGATGCCGATGACCGACGCCGGGCCGCCGCCGCCGCCGTGCAACGAGACGACGTTCACGCTGTTCGCGCCCGACGCGACGAGCGTATGGGTCAGCGGTACCTTTCTCGCCGATCCCGGCGCCGCGTGGCCGACCAACCCGAGCGAAGGCGCGCTCGCCCTGACGGACGACGGCGCCGGCAATTGGACGGTCACCCACTTGGTCGAGCCGATCGGGCGGCACCTCTACAAGTTCATCATCGACGGCACGACCTGGGTCCACGATCCCGCCAACGAGAATCGCGAGCCCGACGGCATCACGATGACGGGGTTCAACAGCGTGATCGAGGTCTGCACCACGAGCTGCGGTGAGCTCGCGGACTTCGACTGGCGCGACTCGGTCATGTACTTCGTCATGGTCGATCGCTTCCGCAACGCTGACCCGGCGAACGACGATCCGGTGCCGGGCGCGACCGACGGCGCGCTCGCGAGCGGGCAGTACGAGGGCGGCGATCTCGCCGGCGTCACCGAGCAGCTGCCGTACCTCGCCGACCTCGGCGTGACGACGGTCTGGCTCTCGGCGCCATACGAGAACCGCGACCTCGCGGGCGGCGCGCTCGATGCGCGCGACCCCAACCAGTACAGCGCGTACCACGGCTACTGGCCGTCGCCGCCCGACGTGCGCTTCACCGCGACCGGCGAGCTCGCGCCGGGCTCCCCGGAGCCCGAGGTCGAGTCGCGCATCGGCGACTCGATCGATCTGCACGCGCTGGTCGACACCGCGCACGCGACGACCGGCGCCGACGGGCACGGCATGAAGGTGCTCTTCGACTACGTGATGAAGCACGTCGACGTCGAGAGCGGCCTCTATGGCGCGCACCCCGAGTGGTTCATCTCACCGGTGCGGCCGTGCATGGGCGGCGACTGGAACGACTCGTACTGGGGCACGCGCTGCTCGTTCACGACGTACCTGCCGAGCTTCGACTACTACCAGCCCGCCGTGCGCGAGTGGTCGGCGAACGACGCGCTCTGGTGGGTGAACGAGTACGGCATCGACGGGCTGCGCCTCGATGCGATCAAGCACGTTCCCTTCGAGTGGCTGACCGAGCTGCGCGACGAGGTCGATCGGCGCGTGACCGATCCCGCGGGCGGGCGCTTCTACATGGTCGGCGAGACCTTCACGTACAGCCCCGACGAGATCCGGCCCTTCATCGATCCCGAGGAGATGCTCGACGGGCAGTTCGACTTCCCGTTCAAGGAGCAGGTCTGTCGCTCGGTGTTCCGCACCGACGCGAGCATGAGCGACCTCGCGGCGTGGATGGAGCGCAACGACACCTTCTATCCGCACGGCACGATCATGTCGCCGTTCGTCGGCAACCACGACATCCCGCGCGCGATCCACTTCGCGAACGGCGAGTTCGGCTGCACTCAGGGCAGCGACTTCCCGATCAACTGGAACCCCGGCGCGTACCCGCAGCCGACCGCGCCGGCGCCCTACGAGCGGCTCGCGCTCTCGTTCGCGGTGATGTTCACGAACCCGGGGATCCCGCTCGTGTACTACGGCGACGAGATCGGGCTCGCGGGCGGCGGCGATCCCGACAACCGCCGACCGATGATCTGGAACGACGCGATGCTCAACGCGCACCAGCGCGCGCTGCGCGACACCGTCAGCACGCTCGGCCGCATCCGCGGCGAGAACCCGGTGCTCGGCCGCGGCCGGCGCGTGACCGTGAGCGCCGACGCCGACACGTGGGTGTATCGCATGACGGGCTGCGGCAGCGCGGGCGCGTCCGACGTGATCGTCGCGATCAACCGCGCCGACTCGCCGCGCAGCGTGACGATCCCCGCGGGCGACTACGACGATCTGTTCGACGGCGGCACCGCGACGGGCGGCACCTCGATGCTCGCCGCGCGCGGGTTCCGCATCCTGCGCGCGCAGTAGGCGCTGCGCGACGCGCCGCGATCGCGAGCGCGCTCAAGGTTCGACGGGCTTCGTCCGAAGCATCGATCGGAGTGAAGGATCGGCGGCGTGAACGCGCGGAGCTCGGAGGCGCGGCCGGGACTTCGCTCGAGCTCGAAGAGCCGTTCGACGGCGAGATCCCGTCGGACGACGAGCTGCCGTTCCTCGGGCGACGGCTCGTGCTGATCGAGAGGACCTCGACGGATGGCGCGGCGCTCGCCGATGCGCTCCGGGCGCGCGGCGCAGACGTGACGGTGCTCGATGCCGAGGGGGCGCGCAGTGCGAGCGACCTCGCCCTCGATCCCGACGTGGTGCTGGTCGATCGCGAGGGGGTCGACGGCTGGGCGGCGGACGCGCTGCGATCGGTCCGCCACGGCCCGCGCCTGCGCTGGGCGCACGTGCTCGAGGTGCGCGCGCGCGAGCTCTGGCTGGAGCCCGACATCGCTCGCCTCGAGTCGACGATCCGACGCGCGCTCCGCGCCGACGACGCGGTGACGCGC
>JALYRN010000557.1 GCA_030855295.1 Myxococcota bacterium
GTGCGCTCGAGGGGAACGCCGTCGGCGCCGCGCAGGGCGTCGGTGATCACGGCGGCGTAGAGCGTGCTCGGCCGCAGCGGCACGCCCTGCACCGGCAGCAGCGTCAGGAAGAAGGTGTCGCCGTAGGGGCCGGCGTCGCTCTGGAAGTACGCATCGAAGGGGCGCCGCGACCCGCGCTCGGGCGAGCTCGGATCGACGTCGACCAGGACGATCGGGCTCGCGGGCTCGATGCTCGAGAACGCGGTGGGGAGCTGCGCGCGATCGAGCTCGCCGTCGAGATGGAAGTGGATCGGAGACGTGGTGCCGAAGCCGTCGGCGCCGCGCAGCGCCTGTTGGATCTGCAGGACGATCCCGGTGCGGTACGGGTTCGGCGCGCCCGACACGTCGACGGTGCCGTCGCCCGCGCGCAGGTGCTCCCCGGGGAACGGCGCCGCGTAGAAGCGCTCCGACGCGTAGTCCATCGACACGCGCCGCGCGCTCGGCAGCGGCGCATCGGTCGGCACCGCGGCGTCGGGCGGCGGCGCGTCGCCCGGGCCTCCGCACTCGCTCGCGAGGGCCAGCACGGCCGCCGCGAAGAGGCCCGTCGCGGTGCGGAGCATCGCCGAAAAGGTACGGGGTACCCTCCCGGCGGGCAATGCGAGCACCTGGTCTCCACGGCTCGGTCGCGGCGCTCGCGCCGGTGTCGTCGACGCGACGTCGCGCTCGAACGGCGAAGCCCTGAATCCTTGCGGGGTCCCGGGGAGCGGGTAAGGTGCGCCGCGCATGACGATCCGGGACCTCGGCTACCGTCCGTACGACGGTCCACGCCTTCCGCCGTCGAACAACACCTGGGTCATGCTCCGCCAGGGCATGCGCCGCGCGTGGGCGTCGTGGCTGGTGAAGCTCGCGGTGTTCCTCTCGTTCGGCCCACCGCTGATCGGGATCGCGCTGGTGATCGCGGGGCGCATGCTCTTGCAGCAGGGCGATCCGGAGGCGGATCCGATCCAGGCCTCCGCGGCGATGAGGAACCTCTTCTCGGTGCAGACGTGGCTCTTCGTCAGCATGATCACGGTCGGCGCGGGCGCGCCCGCCATCGCCGAGGACCTCACGTTCCGCGGGTTCCAGTTCTACTTCGCGAAGCCGGTGACCCCGGCGCAGTACCTCGCGGGCCGCGTGCTCGCGGTCGCGATCTGCGTCTTCCTCGTCACGTTCGTGCCGGCGTTCTTCCTCGACCTCGCGCTCGTCGGCACCGCGCCGCGCGCGCTGATCGCCGAGCAGGCGGGACTGCTGCTCCCCGCGTTCTTCTACTCGCTCGTGCTCGCGACCGTGATGGGGACGACCTCGGTCGCGGTGTCGTCGCTCAGCAAGAGCCGCGCGCTGACGATGAGCGCGTGGATCGTCGCCTTCATCGTGCCGCACGTGCTCGCCTCGGTGGTCAACGAGATCTCGGTCGCCACCGGCAACGAGGAAGGCTGGCCGTGGCTCTTCCTCGGCTCGTTCACGGGGCTGCTCGGCAACGTCGCCGACGCGCTCTTCAAGGTCGAGCGGGACGCCGCGCTCGAGTGGTACTACGCCGCGCCGATCCTCGTGGCGCTGACGGTGGGCTCGACGTGGCTCGCGATGTACCGGCTGCAGCGCGCGGAGGTGATCACGTGAGCGACGCGACGACCACCGAGGGCGGCGCGGCCAAGCGCGATCCCTACTCGAGCACGAAGCCGAGCGTGCAGGCGATCCGCCTGTCGAAGTGGTACGGCAAGGTCACCGCGCTGCAGGACGTGACGCTGCAGCTGACGCCCGGCGTGTGGGGCCTGCTCGGGCCGAACGGCTCCGGCAAGACGAGCTTCATGCGCTTGATCGCGGGGCTGACGAAGCCGAGCCTCGGAGAGGTGCGCGTCTGCGGCGAGGCGCCGTTCGCGAATCCGCAGGTGCTCCGGCGCATCGGATTGTGCCCAGAGGCGGACGCGCTCTACGACGATCTGAGCGCGCTCGAGTTCGTCAGCGCGATGGCCGAGCTGTCGGGCTACCCGCGGGCGCAGGCGCGCGAGCGCGCCGCGAAGGCGCTGACGGACTTCGGTCTCGACGACGCGATGCAGCGGAAGATGGGCGGCTACAGCCGCGGCATGCGCCAGCGCGCGAAGCTCGCGCAGTCGGTCGTGCACGAGCCCGACGTGCTCCTCCTCGACGAGCCGCTGACCGGTACGGATCCGACGTCGCGCCAGGTGATCCTCGATCAGATCCGCATCCGCGCGAACGCCGGCGCGGTCGTGCTCTTCTCGACCCACGTGCTGCACGAGGTCGAGTCGCTGACCGAGCAGCTGCTCCTGATCGCGCGCGGTCAGGTCGTCGCGCAGGGCAAGGTGCACGAGATCCGCGATCTCCTGCACGAGCACCCGCACCACGTGCGCGTCGACTGCGATCGACCGCGTGACCTCGCCGCGGCCGTGCTCGCCGCGGAGACCGACGGCGTGATGGCGCTGTCGTTCCCGTCGAAGACCGAGGTCGAGTTCCAGACCAACGATCCCGATCGCACGTACGACACGATCGCGAAGATGATCGTGGAGGGCGGCTTCGTCGCGCGCTCGCTGACGAGCCCGGACGCGACGCTCGAGGCGCTCTTCCACTACCTCGTCGAGCGCAGCGGACAGATGGCGGGCACCGGCTCGGATGCCGCGACCGGCGCGGCCCGACCCGTCGCGGCCGGCTACCAGGCCACGATGAGCCCCGGCGCGAAGCCCAAGAAAAAGTCGAAGCACGCCACGAAGGAGCCCGGCTGATGAGCGCGCCGCCCGTTCCCGATCTCGGCACCGCCACCCTCGCGATGCTGCGCCTCTCGTGGACCCGTCTGGTGCGCGGGCGGAAGCTCCGGCTCGGCATCGTCGCGACGGTGCTCGTGGTGGTCGCGGCGATCGCGGCGCGCTACGCCGCGGAAGGCAGCGCCGCGACCGACGTCGTCGAGGCGGGCGTGCGCGTCGGCTTCTTCGGTCTGCTCGTCTACCTGCTGCCGTTCCTCTTCACGTCGGGGACGATCGCGGAGGAGGTCGAGAGCCGCACGTTCTCGTTCCTCGCGCTGCGGCCGGCGGGTCGCATCGCGGTCGCGCTCGGCAAGTACATCGCTGGCGCGGGCATGAGCGTGATCCTGCTCGCGGGCGGCGTCCTCCTGCTGCACGTCGCGGCGTACGCGACGGAGCCCACGCCGATGATCGACGAGCTCCCGGGGACGCTCCGGACCATCGGCGCGATCACGCTGCTCGCGCTCTGCTACTCCGCGATCTGCATGTTCTGGGGATCGCTCGCGGTGCAGGCCTCGGGGCTCGTCTCGGCGCTGCACCTCGCGACGCTCGAGTTCGGCCTGTCGTTCTGGCCGGGCTTCCTCCGCTTCGGCTCGATGAGCTATCTCGCGGCCCAGATCGCGGGTCTGCCCAAGGGCGGCTTCGCCCCCGACTGGGTGCCGGACATCGAGACGTGGGTCTGCGGCGTCGTGATCGCGACGGTCACGCTCCTGTTCGTCGGCTTCGCGACCCTCGTGGTGCGCACGTCCGAGCTCGGCTTCGGTAAGGCCTGACCGCTCGGGCGAGCGTTGCAGTAGAATCGCGCTCCGTTGCGGACCGAGTCGCACATCAGCGTGACGCGCACCTCGGTGCGCGAGGGCGAGATCGCGCGCCACGCCGGCGTGCGTCTCGAGGGCGGTCGGGCGTTCGCGATCTCGACGGGCCTCGGATGGCCGCGCACGTGGCCGATCGCGACCGCCGCGATCCTGCGTGGCTTCGAGAGCGGCCTCGAGGAGACGCGCGGCAAGGGACCGCAGGGCGCCGGGCGCGCGCTGCACTGCGCCGAGCGCGCGCGCGTCGCGCTCGCCGATGCGTGCGATCAGCTGGTCGAGCGACAGCTCCCCGACGCCGCGTTCGTCGCGCTCCTCTTCGATCAGGGCGAGCTCCACGTCGTCAGCGCCGGCCCCATCCGCGCGTACCTCCACCGCAAGGGCAAGCCGCAGCGCCTCACGCCGCGCGAAGAGCCCGCGGGCGGCGTGCTCCGCTCGGCGGTCAGCCACTGCAACCTCTCGCTCGAGCCCGGCGACCTCGTGATGATGGGATCGGTCAGCGCGTTCTCGATGCGCTCGATCTCGCAGGTGGTCACGGTGCTGCAGTCGGATCCGAGGACGGTCCCGAGCGTGATCGCGAGCGTGCTGACCGACCCGGCGGGGCAGGCCGGCGTCGGCGCCGCGGCCGCGGTCCTGCGCGTGGAGTGACGAGCGCGTTTCGCGCGCGGGTCGAGCGCGTGACGCGGTATGCTCGGGGCAGGGGGGCCGCGCAGCGTGAGCGTCACGGTGAAGGGCAGCACGGTGACCGCCCGCGTGCGCTGGGTGCGCGAGCTCTACGGCGAGCCCGGCGTGCGCCGCCTGAAGGACGCGCTCGACCCCGAGAGCCGGCGCGCGCTCGAGGGACGGATCCTCCCGCACGAGTGGGTGCCCTTCGATCTCTTCGTCGCGGTCTCGACCGAGCTCGATCGGCTCTACGGCCAAGGTGATCTCGAGCTCTGCCGCGAGCTGGGCCGCTACTCGGCGCGCGCGAACCTCCCCACGCTGTACCGCATCTTCTACAGCCTCGGCAGCCCGGCGTTCATCATCCGCCGCGCCGCGCGAGTCTGGGACGTGCACTACAGCTCGGGGCGCCTCGACGCGCACACGGCGACCGAGGACGACGGCGTCGAGTCCGCGCGCCTGCGCATCATCGGCTTCCAGACGCCCCACCGCACGCACTGTCTCGCCGTGGTCGGCTGGTGCGAGCAGTCCGTGCAGCTCAGCGGCGGCAAGCTCGTCGGGCCGGCCTTCGAGTCGCAGTGCCGCACGCGCGGCGACGCCGTCTGCGAGATCGTCGCGCGCTGGCGCTGACTACGCGCGACGTCGTCGCCGCCGATGCACGAGCGCGATCGCTGCGAGCGCGAGGGCCGGGAACGCGAGGC
>JALYRN010000558.1 GCA_030855295.1 Myxococcota bacterium
GCACCGGCCCGATCACCGAGGAGTGCAACGTGATCGACGACGACTGCGACGGCATCGTCGACGAGGGCAACCCCGAGGGCGGCACCGCGTGCGGCGGCACGGCGGCCGGCGAGTGCGAGCTCGGCAGCGAGGTCTGCGTGGCGGGGTCGCTCGTCTGCGTCGGCGAGAGCGGCCCGGCGCCCGAGCGCTGCGACAACCTCGACAACGACTGCGACGGGCTCGTCGACGAGGGCAACCCCGGCGGCGGCACGATGTGCGGCGACGACACCGGCGAGTGCACGTCGGGCGTGACCCAGTGCGTCGCCGGCGCGCTGGCGTGCACCGGCGCGGTCGGCCCGGTCCCCGAGCTGTGCAACATGCTCGACGACGACTGCGACGGCGTGGTCGACGACGGCCTCTCGGTCGGCGCTCCGTGCGGCACCGGCCGCGGCGAGTGCGTACCCGGCATCCTGATCTGCTCGGGCGGCGCGACCATCTGCGACGGCGCGATCGGTCCGACCGCCGAGGCGTGCAACGCGCTGGACGATGACTGCGACGGCGCGGTCGACGAGTCGCTGCCGCTCGGTGGCGTGTGCGGCGCGACCGAGGGTGTGTGCATGGCGGGCATGCTCCAGTGCGTCGACGGCCGCGAGGTCTGCGTCGGTGAGACCACCGTGGGTCGCGAGACCTGCGACTGCGAGGACGACGACTGCGACGGCGCGATCGACGAGGCGCCCGACACCGGGACGCTGTGCCCGCCGGGCAGCACCTGTCTCGACTGCTCGTGCGCGCTGCCGTGCGCGGACTCGGAGTTCGCGCCGTGTCCCTCGGGCCGCGTGGCCCAGCGCGACGAGGACGGGATGTGCTTCTGCGTCGCGCCGCGCTGCGACTCGGCGACCTGCCCCGGTGAGACGGTGAGCGTCGGCGACACGGTGGTCTGCGCGCCCGGCATGGATGGCGTGCCGGTCTGCGCGTGCCGCAACAACGAGTGCACGTATCCCTGCGACGGCGTGACCTGCACCGAGCCGACGGTCTGCCATCCGTCGCTCGGGACCTGCGTCACCGACGACTGCCGTGGCCTCGGCTGCCCGACCGGCGAGCTCTGCGATCGCATCACGCTGGAGTGCATCCCCGATCCGTGCGCGGACGCGGGCTGCGCCTCGAGCGAGGCGTGTCGCGCGGGCGACTGCGAGCCGAGCTGCGGGACCGTGAGCTGCCCGATGGGTGAGCGCTGCGCGAGCGGCGTGTGCATCGACGACCCGTGCGACGGCGTGAGCTGTCCTTCGGGCCGCACGTGCGACGACGCGACGGGCGAGTGTGCGATCGACATGTGCCGCGACGTCAGCTGCACGCCGGGCGAGATCTGCGATCCGGTCAGCGGCGAGTGCCGTCGCGATCGCTGCCTCGACCTGCGCTGCCCGATGGGCGAGCTGTGCCGTGGCGGCGAGTGCTTCGGCATCATGACGATGCCGGACGGCGGGCCGCCGCTGGGTGACGGAGGAGGGATGGCCGACGGCGGCACGGGCGGCGGGATCGACGCGAGCGACGGTACCTACCGCGTGCTCGCGGCCGGTGGCGGCGGCTGTCTCTGCGCGGCGGCGGGCGCGAGCGGCGGCTCGAGCGGGCCCTGGGCGCTGCTGCTGCTCGGCGTGCTCGGTCTGGCGATCACGGCTCGTCGGAGGGCGCGATGAGTCGGGTGAACGCGATTCGTGCGCGGCTCGTGCTCGCGGGCGCGCTCGCGCTCTCGGGCAGCACCGTGCTCTCGAGCTGCACGGTCGAGCCGTACTGCCTGGTCTGCCCCGACGGCGGCGGCGAGCCCGTCGACGCCGGCGACGCCGGGTCGTTCGACGGGGGCGACGTCGACGCGAACGTCCCCGACGCGAACCTCGACGCCGAGGTCCTGATGGACGGCTGCGCGAGCGGCGAGAGCTGCAACGAGGCCGACGACGACTGCGACGGGCTGGTCGACGAGGGCATCGACACCCAGACGAGCACCGAGCACTGCGGCGGGTGCGGGCTCCTGTGCGCGCCCATCCACGCGTTCGGCCGCTGCGTGGCGGGCGTGTGCGAGGTCGACTCGTGCGACGTCGGGTTCATCGATCTCGATCCGGCGGAGCCCGGCTGCGAGTACCGGTGCATCGCGGTCGCGACCGACGACGTGCTCTGCGACTTCCGCGACGACGACTGCGACGGCAGCATCGACGAGGACGTCGATCAGCAGAACGATGCGACGAACTGCGGTCGCTGCGGACGCTTCTGCGGCTCGCCGCACGCGATGGCGAGCTGCGTCGCGGGCGAGTGCACGCTCGGCACCTGCGATACCGGGTTCTACGATCTCGACGGCTCAGAGATGAACGGCTGCGAGTACGCGTGCACGCCGGCGGACCCCGCGGCCGAGGTGTGCAACTCGCGCGACGAGGACTGCGACGGTCTGGTCGACGAGGGCGATCCCGGCGTGGGCGCGAGCTGCGGCATGGACGTCGGCGAGTGTGCGGCCGGCACCACGGCGTGCACCGCGGGCGAGATCGTGTGCATGGGCTCGGTCGCGCAGACGACCGAGCTCTGCAACGGGCTCGACGACGACTGCGACGCGCTGGTCGACGAGGGCAACCCCCAGGGCGGTCGCGTCTGCGGCGTCAGCACCGGCGCGTGCGAGATCGGGAGCGAGCAGTGCGTCGCGGGCGCGCTGGCGTGCGTGGGCGACGTCGGCCCCGCCATCGAGACGTGCAACAACCTCGACGACGACTGCGACGGCGCGGTCGACGAGCTCAACCCCGAAGGTGGCGCGGCGTGCGGCACCACGACGGGCGCGTGCGAGGCGGGCATGGTGACGTGCACGCGCGGCGCGCTGTCCTGCGTCGGCGGCGTCGGACCGAGCCCCGAGCTGTGCAATGCGAGCGACGACGACTGCGACGGCACGGTCGACGAGGGCGACCCCGAGGCGGGCGCGCTCTGCGGCACCGACGAGGGACGCTGCGCGCCCGGCGTGCAGGAGTGCCGGATGGGCGCGCTGGCGTGCATCGGCGCGATCGGCCCCGCGACCGAGACCTGCGACGGGACGGACCAGGACTGCGACGCGATGGTCGACGAGGGCAACCCCGGCGGCGGCGGCGCATGCGGCACGTCGACCGGCGCCTGCACGTCGGGCTCGTTCGTCTGCCGCACCGGAACGCTCGCGTGCGAGGGCGGCAGCGGTCCGACGGCGGAGCTCTGCAACAGCACCGACGACGACTGCGACGGCACCAGCGACGAGGGCTTCGCCCTGATGACCGACATCAACAACTGCGGCTCGTGCGGCAGCATCTGCGCGCCCGCGAACGCGCTGCCGCGCTGCAGCGGGGGCGCGTGCACGATCAGCGCGTGCCGCTCGGGCTTCGTCGATCTCGACGGCTCACTGGCGAACGGGTGCGAGTACTCGTGCTCGTTCTCCGGCGCGGAGGGCTGCAACGGGCGCGACGACGACTGCGACGGGCGCACCGACGAGGGGCTCACGGCGCCCACGTCGTTCTGCAATCCGAACGGCGTGTGCGCCGGCACCGCCGCGACGTGCGGCGGCCTCACGGGATGGACCTGCGCGTACCCCGCGGCGCACGAGACGACCGAGTCCACCTGCGACTCGCTCGACAACGACTGCGACGGCAGGACCGACGAGGCGTACGCGCTGGTCGGCACCTCGTGCAGCAACGGCAGCGGCACCTGCCGCACGACCGGCACGTACGTCTGCGCGACGTCGGGGACGGCGGTCACGTGCAACGCGGCGGCCGCGGGCACGCCGGGTGACGAGTCGTGCAACGGTCTCGACGACGACTGCGACGGCGTCGCCGACGAGGCGGGACCGAACGATCCGCTGACGCCGTGGCGCGATGCGATCGACGCGAGCGCGATCCCGCACGTCACGTACACGTCGGCGGGACGCACGGTGCGCGTGATGCAGTACGAGGCGTCGCGTCCCGACGCGACCGCGACGTCGGCGGGCTCGCTCGGCACGCTCGCGTGCTCGCGCGCGAACGTGATGCCGTGGACGAGCGTCACGTGGGCCGAGGCGCAGGCGGCCTGCTGCGCGCTGAACGACGGCGGCACGTGCGCGGGCAGCGGCGGCTGGCAGCTCTGCGACGCCGAGGACTGGGAGACCGCGTGCGAGGGCCCGGCCGGCACCTGCACGCACTCGTACGCGACGTCGTGCAGCTCGAGCCAGCCCGTGGCCTGCAACGGCATGGAGCACGACAGCGACGCCGCGCTCGCGGGCGATCAGGACGCGCTCTACACGACGGGCTCGTCGAGCTTCGCCGCCTGCTACGCGAACTGGGCGGCGGCGGGGCGCGTCTACGACCTGAGCGGCAACGCGAAGGAGTGGACCGCGACGCCGGTCGGCACCGGCATCTACCAGGTGCGCGGCGGCTCCTACCAGAGCATCGAGGCGGGGCGCGCCTGCAGCTTCGACTTCACCGTCGCCCAGCAGACGTTCCGCGCGCCGACGACCGGCTTCCGCTGCTGCATGTACTGATCAGCAGGAGTGCTCGCGGCCGAGGGCGCGTGCGACCGCGGTGCCGAGCTCGATGGGATCGACCGGCTTTCCGAGATGCGCCTCGAAGCCGGCCTCGGCGGTCGCGCTCCGATCCTGCTCACGAAGGTGGCCGCTGACCGCGATCGCCGGGATGTGCGCGTTCTCGGAGCTCCCGCCGCGCAGCTCGCGCACCAGCGAGAGCCCGTCCCGCTGCGGCATCCCCAGATCGCTGATCAGCACGTCGTAGTGCTCCGCTCGCAGGCGCGCGATCGCTTCGTCGGCGCTCGCGGCGGTGTCGACGCGCGCGCCGTACGACGCGAGCGACTGCTCGAACAGCGCGCGCGAGTCGGGCTCGTCCTCGACGACCAGCACGCGCGTGCCGGTGAGCACCGGCGCCGGCTCGCGATCACGATCGCGAACGCTCGGCTCCGGCGGCGTCGGCGTCGGAGCGC
>JALYRN010000559.1 GCA_030855295.1 Myxococcota bacterium
ACCGCGAGCGCGATGCCGATCTCGACCGGCCCCGACTGCGACACCGGCGCGACGCGGCTCGCGTCCCCGGGCAGGTTCGGCACGCCGTCGGGCTCGCCGTGGGGGGTGCTCTCGTCGCCGGCGGGCGCAGGCGGCGGCGGGGCGGACTTCGCCACGTTGCCGCTCGCGGCCGCGAGCAGCTCGTGGAAGCCGTGGAGCAGGAGGCGGATCGCGATCAGCGCGAAGCCCGCCGGGATCATGAACTGGAACTCGTAGCCGCGGTCGACGACGCCGCCGACGATGCCGCTCTCGCCGAGCCCGACGAGCTGCTCGTCGGTCGCGTGCGCGTGCTCCATCAGCGCCTGGTAGACGCCGAGCGCGAGCGCCGCGGCGACCACCGAGCCGAACGTGCTCGCGACCGCGACGACCACGCGCCGCGCGCGATCGGGCAGCAGGCGCCCGAGCGCGTCGATCGCGAGGTGCTTGCGACCGCGCGTCGCGAAGCTCGCACCGAGGAACGCCGCCCAGATCGTGCCGTGCATCAGCACGTCGCTCGCGGCACGCAGGATCGGATGCTGGAACCCTGCGATCGCGCCGATCGCCGCGGCGACGCCGAGGATGACCATCGCGAGCGCGATCACGACCGAGAGCGCGCTCTCGGCGAGCAGGATCCCGCGATCGAGCAGGTCGAGCGGCTTCAGGAACGGAGCGGGCTTGGCGGAGGGAGCGGCACCGGCCATCGAAGGGGATCCTCTCGGTCTTTCGGATCCCGCGGGCGGACCGGCGTGTCGGGCCCGCAATCTACCGAAGATCGCGATGATCTTGGAAGCGCGATGAAGCTCGGATGAGACGGGAGCCCGAATTGAAAACGCCGGGCCTCGCGTTCGGCGAGGTCCGGCGTCGGGGATGCGCGCAGCGGAGATGCCGCGCGGCGTGGATCAGCGTCCGAAGGCGGCCACGCGATCGACGAGCGCCTGCTCGGCGATCTGGCCAGTGAGGCGCCCGCGGATCGTGGTCGCCGCGGTCGCCCACTCCTGCTGCTGGGCGGGCGTGACCGACACCACCGTACCGCCGCGCGAGCCGAACGACGACAGCGCCTGCTGCTCGTCACGGCGCAGGTTGCGGCGCGCGAGCTGGTGGAACTGCGTCGCGGTCTCGGTGAGGATCGTGCGCTGCTCCTCGCTGAGCTCGTCCCACGCGCGCTGCCCGATGACGGTGCCGCCGAGCACGATCGGCATCGGCATGTCGGTCATGTGCGTGAGGCGCGAGCACCACTGCAGCGCGACGCAGGGCACCGGCGGCACGATCGCGGTGTCGACGCGGCCGGTCTGGATCGCGCCGAGCACCTCGGAGATCTGGAGCGGCACCGGGTTGCTGCGGACGACCTGGTAGAAGATCGGCAGCACGGTGTCGTCGCGGTTCGTCCACGGGTGGCGCGAGGCCATGTCCGCCGGGACGCGGATCGGCGTCGTCGAGTAGATGCGCGACTGGCCGACGTCGGCCCAGCCGAGCATGCGGAAGCCCGCCGACTGGAAGCCCTGCGCCATCTCGGGCGCGAGCGCGTCGCGCGCGCGATCGAGCTGATCGTAGCTGCGGATGAGCCCGGGGATCTGGAAGACCAGGGCGGGCCGGTGGATCTGCGAGAGGCCGGTCGCGGTCACCGACGCGGCGTCGAGGCGCCCCGAGCGGATCTTGCGGATGACCTCCGACTCGTCGCCCTGCACGCCGCCGCCGTAGATGCGGAGCTGCAGGTTGCCGCCGCTGCGACGGCGCATCTCGCGGTTCCACGCGTCGAAGACGCGCATCCACGTCGAGCCGGGCGGCGCGAGGGTGGCGAGCGAGATGGTGCGCGCCTCGGTCTCCTGCGCGCTCATCGAGCCGGAGTCGACCATGAAGATCGACATCGCAGCGAGGAGGACGAGCGCGAGCTTGGTTCGGGTTCTCATGGATCGGGGCTCCTGGTCTCGGGCTCGGTTCAGGTGGAAGGAGAAGAAGGCGCCTCTTCCGAGGTCGCGCTGGGATCGGGCTCGGCCGCGTCGGCGCCTTCCGCCGGCGCGTCGCCCTCCGGCGCGTCGCCCTCGGGCTCGTCCATCGGCTCGTCGACCGGCATGAAGAGGTCGTCGATGCGCGCGAGATAGCGGCGCGCACGGCGCTGCGCGAGCATGTTCGGGATGCGCTGCTCGGGGAACGAGTCGACGTCGAAGTCGATCACCTCTTGCAGCAGCGCGCGGTAGAGCTCGCGATCCTGCAGCGGCACCGCGACGATCTGCGCCTCGGTGACGAGGTAGTTGAGGTTCTTGCGCTCGGTGAGCGCGATCGCGCGTTCGATCTCGACCTTCGCGTCCTCGGGTCGCCCGCCGAGCGAGGGCGGAGCGGCGGCCATCAGCCCACCGCGGAGCGCGACGGGCGCGTGATCCATGTAGGTCGGGTCGAGCTGGTACACGCGCTCGGCGAGCGCGGTGACGAACGCGAGATCCGCGATCGCGTCCATGTCGTCGCGGTGCAGGCTGATGTAGCGCACCCAGTTGTACGCGACCCAGAAGAGCAGCGGGGCATCGCGCTCCGCGTTGTCGAAGCGCGCGAGGTGCGCGACGAAGGGCTCGAGCCCCTGCGCGTGCGCGGCCATCAGACCGCCGCCCTCGGGATGGATCGTGTCGAGGCCCTCCATCGCAATCTCGCGACCACGCACGTAGGCGGCGGTCGCGCGCTCGCGCCAGTGCTCGATGTCCTCTTCGGTGGCGTCGGTGCTGTCCTGCGCGACCTCGTAGTGATCCTCGAGGAACGCGTAGCCGAAGCTCGCGTAGCTGCGGCCCATCATGCCGCGCAGCGTCATGTCGTTCGGGTTGATCTCGAGCAGGCCCTCCATCTGCTGGATGCCGGCCGGGAACGCCGCTTCGAGGATGTCGGGGTCGCGCATGCGCGAGACGCCCGGCGCGGCGCGGCGCATCACGCCGACGGTGGTGCCGGCGGCGAACTGGCCGGTGTCGCAGGCGAGCAGCGGCGCGCTCGCGGGGATCGCGACGATCGCGAGCGCGAGGCCGATCGCACGCGAGCAGCGGGTCCGCGGAGTCGTACGGGAAGAAGAAGTCGTCGGATGGGTCATCGGGTCTCCGGTCGTCGAGCCACTCCGTCCGGAAAGGGGCGCTCGCCGCCGCGCGACCGCCGAATGACTGCGCTGGTCGGGCGCGCATTCAATTCGACGGTGACGCGACGTGCGAGGACGGCCCCGGAGGTCGGAGGGGAGCGAGGATGCACCCGAACGACCTCGCGTTTCCAGGGGCATGCGACGCCGAGGTGACGCAGCGCGTCAGTTCACGGCCGGCGGGGGCCGATTGTGCGGACCGGGCATGAGATTACGTGCGCAGCGTGATGGACGCGGCGCGAGGCGCGATCGAGCTGCGGGACGAGTGGGGCGGTCCTGTCGCCGGACGCGGCGTTCCGGGCGCTGTCGCGCCAAGGACGCGGAGGAGACGTTCCTCTCCCTCGACACCGCTGATCTACTTCAGCGTCGCGCACCTCGTCCTGCGCGGCACGCTGCTGTGACCGCGCCCCGCCCCCGTCTCACACGCGGCTGACGCGGACGTCCCGCTGGCGCGAGACGAAGAGCTCGAGGATGCGCAGGAGCTCGGCCTCGATCGCGGCGCCCTCGAGCACGCCCATGGCGCGGGCGATCGCCTCGAGCGTGCAGAGGCCGCCCTCGCGCGGGTTGCGGCGCAGGCCGTAGCGGGACGGGGCGCCGGGCGGGAGGGTGACGTGCTCGGCCCCCTCGGCGAGCGGATCGCGACGCGCGATCTTGCGCGCCTGCGGCCAGCTGCCGTCGGGGACGACGAGCACGAGGGGCTCGCCCGAACGCAGATCACCGTGCTCGATCACGCGCGCGTCCGGCGCGGGATAGAGCACCAGACGGCGCGCGGCGCGCTCTTCGACCGAGGGCGCGACCTCGCGGCCGTCACCGCGCACGCGCAGCGCCGCGCCTTCGAGCATGCGCACCGCGAGCTTGCCGGTGTTGGTGGTCTTGTGGACCTCGTTGCGGTGCGCGATCACGATCACGCGGGTACGCACCGCGTTCGGCAGGAGCGACGCGCAGAGGCAGAGCGCCTCGGTCAGGCCGCAGCCCGCGCAGCGCTCGCGACGCCGGGTGCGGATCGGGCGCGGCGCGGGGGCACACGGCACGTACATCCGCGCAGCATGGCGCGCCGGGTCGCGCGGTTCCACGCGTTCGCGCAGGGGCACGCGGGGATCTTGCGGTCCCGCCGTCGCGCGCACACGGTGACTTCCATGTCCGAGCAGGAGGACGAGCGTGCAATGGACGAGGGCGCGAGCGGCGAGAGCGCGAGCGGCGAGAGCGCGATCCGCGCGCGGCTCGAGGCGAGCATGGGGCCGGTGCAGTACAGCGACCTCGCCGCGCACCTGAAGCGCGAGGCGCTCTTCGTCGTCGCGCCGGCGCTCTCGATCGTGACCTGCGGGGTCGCGATCGCGACCGACGACGCGTCCTCGGTCGAGCGGTGGATCATGCGCGAGGAGCTGCGACGGCCGACCGCGGAGGAGCGTGAGGCGTGGGCGGCGGATGCCGAGCGTCGGTGGACCGCCCTCGTGGTGCAGCCCTTCGTGCTCGTGCAGGATCTCGCTCGTGCGAGTGAGCGTCAGCCCGGCGCGCGGCCGACGTAGAGCAGGTGGCGCGAGCCCTTCTTGATCGCGCCTCGCGCGCGCACCGGGACCACCTCGGCCGCGAGACCGGCGGCACGCAGGTCTCGCTCGAAGCGAGGGCTCTGGAACGCCGACCACACGACGAGCACGCCGCCCGGGCGCAGCGCATCGCGCATCGCGACGAGCCCCGCGCGGCCGTAGAGCCAGGCGTTCGACGGCACCGTGAACGCCTCCGGGCCGTTGTCGACGTCGAGCAAGATCGCGTCGAACGAGCGCGCGGCCGCGCGCC
>JALYRN010000560.1 GCA_030855295.1 Myxococcota bacterium
CTGCCGGAGGCTGCGCCGAGCGCGGAGGCAGCGCGGGCCCTGCTGCGCGCGCCCGCGCGTTGGATCATCGCGCGACCGATGCCGCCGGGCTCGCGGCGTTGACCCTCTCGGAGCGGCGTGGTATCCGCGGCGCGTGCCGAATGAACGGTCATTCAGCGGCGAGGGCGGCGGCGAGCCGCCGGCGCCGGCGAAGAGCACGAGCAAACCGCGCGCGAAGCGCAGTGATCGCGGGCACCCGGACAAGCGCGAGCGCATCCTCCGCGCCGCGATCCGCGTGTTCGCCCGCAAGGGCTTCTACGCCACGCGCGTCAACGAGATCGCGAAGGCCGCGGGGGTCGCCGACGGCACGATCTATCTGTACTTCAAGAACAAGGACGACGTCCTCGTCTCGATCTTCGAGGACCGCATCACGAAGCTGATCGCGGTGCTGCGGAGCGAGCTCGAGGTGGACGCGGCGTTCGACGTGAAGTTCCGGCGCGTGATCGAGCTGCAGCTCGGGCTGCTCGAGGGACAGCGCGATCTCGCGGAGGTCGTGACCGTGAACCTGCGGCAGTCGTCGCGCTTGCTGAAGCAGTTCGCGACGCCGCTGTTCACGCAGTACCTCGACGTGATCGCGGGGCTCGTCGCGCAAGGCCAGCGCGAGGGCGTGGTGCGCGAGGACATCAACCCGCGCGTGCTCGCGCGTGCGCTCTGGGGCGCGCTCGATGGTGTCGCCGTGACCTGGGCGCTCTCTCGTCCGGGCAGCGGGGGCGAACCCGGCCAGCTGCAGAAGGCCGCGACGCAGGTCGCGAGCGTGTTCCTCGACGGCGTGCGCGCGCGCGCCGGGAATGCTTGACACACTGCGTCGTCGCTTCTACATCGCCCCCAGTTTTGCCGCGTGAGCGCACGCGGTGCCGGCAGGATCGCCGGGGTTTCTGGCCTCTCGAACGCTTCGAGTCAGGAGGGCTCTCGTGAAAATCCTCGTCCCCGTCAAGCGCGTCGCCGATCCGGACAACGCGAACAAGGTGAAGGTCTCGGCCGACGGCAAGCGCGTGACGTCGGAGGGCCTCGAGTGGAAGCTGAACCCGTTCGACGAGTACGCCGTCGAAGCGGCGCTGCGTCTCAACGAGAACGCAGCGACCAGTGAGAAGAGCGGCGAGGTGATCGTCGTCAGCCTCGGGCCCGACGAGGTGCAGACCACGCTGCGGCAGCCGCTCGCGATGGGCGCCGATCGCGGCGTCCAGATCAAGGCGGGCGACGACGAGCTCGACTCGTCGGTGGTCGCCAAGGCGCTGAAGGCGCT
This sequence comes from Myxococcota bacterium, assembly GCA_030855295.1. GTDB lineage: Bacteria > Myxococcota_A > Polyangia > Polyangiales > Sandaracinaceae > Sandaracinus. The sequence goes on from JALYRN010000560.1 coordinate 1,283, forward strand.
CGTCGACGCCGAGAAGCCCGATCTGGTGCTGATGGGCAAGCAGGCGGTCGATGGCGACTCGAACAGCGCGGGGCAGATGCTCGCGGAGCTGCTCGGCTGGCCGATGGCGACGTTCGCGATGTCGATCGAGAGCCAGGACGGCGACAAGGCGCTGAAGGTCGGGCGCGAGGTCGACACCGGCGTGCTCACGGTGAAGGTCACGCTTCCGGCGGTCGTCACGGTCGACCTGCGGATCGTGGCGCCGACGTCGGTGAAGAACGGCAAGACGCCCGAGACCCACAAGTACAACGAGGGCGCGCGCTACGCGTCGCTCAAGGGGATCATGGCCGCGAAGAAGAAGACGATCGACGTCAAGTCGCTCGCCGATCTCGGCGTGAGCGATGGGCCGGTCGTGAAGTACACGAAGTTCGAGCTGCCGCCGGCGCGCTCGGGCCAGGTGAAGTACGTCGAGAACGTGCAGGAGCTCGTGCAGAAGCTCCGCACCGAAGCGAAGGTCCTCTGAGGCCCCCGCCCCGCAGAAAGAAGGAGACAGGAACATGACGGATGTCCTGGTGGTGGCGGAGCTCCTCGAGGGGGGCATGCGCAAGAGCACGCTGAACGCGATCAACTTCGCGAAGCAGGTCGCGGAGGGCACGGGCGGCGGGTACGACGTGCTCGCGATCGGCGAAGGCGCGGACAACGCGGCCTCGCAGCTCGCGGGGTACGGAGCGCGGAAGGTCCTGAGCGCCGAGATCGGCGGCGGCTATCTCGCCGAGAAGTACGCGCCGACGATCGCTGCGACCGCGAAGGACGGCGGCTACGGCGTGGTGGTCGCGACGGCGACGACCTACGGCAAGGATCTGATGCCGCGCGTCGCGGCGCGCCTCGAGGCGGGGGTGGCGAGCGACATCGCGAGCGTCACGGTCGACGGTGGCTCGCTCGTGTACCGGCGTCCGATGTACGCCGGCAACGTCTTCGGTCACTGCGTGGTCGAGACGGCGATCCAGGTCGTCACCGTGCGGCAGACCGAGTTCGAGGCGGCGGAGGAGAAGGGCGGCTCGTCGCCTTCGGAGTCGGTCTCGATCGTCGAAGACGACGCGGCGTCGCGCGTGGAGTTCGTGTCGCTCGAGTCGCAGAAGAGCGAGCGGCCGGAGCTCACCGAGGCGGACATCGTCGTCAGCGGCGGGCGCGCGCTCAAGAGCGCGGAGAACTTCGAGACCGTGCTCGAGCCGCTCGTCGACGCGCTGAACGCGGCGATGGGCGCGTCCCGCGCGGCGTGCGACGCGGGCTACGTGCCGAACGATCTGCAGGTCGGGCAGACCGGCAAGGTGGTCGCACCGAAGCTCTATCTCGCGATCGGCATCAGCGGCGCGATCCAGCACCTCGCGGGCATGAAGGGCAGCAAGGTGATCGTCGCGATCAACAAGGACAAGGAAGCGCCGATCGCACAGGTCGCCGACTACTTCCTGGTCGGCGATCTCTTCCAGGTGGTGCCGGAGCTGACCAGCGAAGTGAAGAAGGCGCGCGCCGGCGGGTGATGCGAGCGCGCGCCGAGCGCGCGAGGCGGGCAGAGAGACCGTGCGCCGGCGAACAGGCTGGCGCGCGGTCTTTCGCGTTCTGTGGGCATGGGCGGAGTTGGGTTATGTTGCGCGCGGTGACTCGCACGGCGACGGCGATCGTTTCGCTCTGCGTCCTGCTCGCGCCGCTCTCTCGGGCGCGCGCCGACGGGCCGTACGAGGGTGAGTGGCGCGCGGGCCCGATGCGCATCGAGGTCGCGGTCGAGAGCTGGGGCGGCGACTGCGGGCCGCAGCCTCGATCGACGACGGTGCCGGGTGGATCGGCGATCCGCGTGACGCAGTCGGGCGACGATCTGACGTTCGCGGGGCGGCCGCAGCGGACGACGCGCGGATGTTGGAGCGAGAACGCGAGCGTGCGGCGCGTGTCGTCGCGCTATCAGTCGGGCACGTGGACGATCGTGTGCCGCACGCCGCAGGAAGATCCGCGCGCCGAGGTGGGGACGTACACGCTGCGCGCGGCGGGCACCGATCGCATCGAGTTCCGCGACGTCAGCCGCTACGACTGGGCGCTGAACGAGTCGCACTGCATCGCGTCGATCACGTCGACCCAGACGTTCGAGCGCGTCAGCGGTCCGGCGGTCGCGGAGCCGACGCCGGAGCCGAGCACGCCCGCCACGCGCCCCGAGCCGGCGTGCACGCCCGGTGCGCCGGCGCGCATCGTGCTCCGTCCGAGCTCGGCCGACGTCGAGCCCGGAGGGCGAACGTGCTTCAGCGCGCGGGTCGTCGACGCGAGCGGGTGCGCGGTGCGCGGTCGCTCCCCGCAGCTCGAGCTCCGGTCACCTCCGGGGGCGACCGGGGTGCTGCGCGGGAGCTGCTTCGAGGCGGCGGGAAGCGCGGCGGAGGCCGAGGGCCAGTTCACGATCGTCGCACGTGAAGGGTCGATGGAGGCGCAGGCGCGGGTGCGCGTGCGGACGCCCGACCTCTCGGATCTGATCGCGAGGCGAGCGGAGGGGGGCGGCGCAGTCTCGCTGGACGGCGAGGAGACGACGTCGGAAGAGGCGGCGCGGGTCGCGGCGCGGAGCGAGGGCGGCAGCCGTCCTTCGCCGATGTGGATGCTCTGCGCCGCGGCGATCGGGCTGCTGTTGGTCGGCGGTGCGTCGATCGGTCTGCTCGCGCGGGGCCGTCGTCGGAAGAAGCGGGCGAGCGTCGACGCGGACGAGACTCGTGAGGTCACGACGAGCGCGCCGACGCCGATCGCCCCGCCACCGACCGCGATCGCGCAGCCGATCGCACCTGCGCAGCCGATCGCACCTGCGCAGCCGATCAGCACGGAGCCCAAGATCTGCCCGACGTGTCGCCAGGGCCATCCGCCCGATGCGACCCGCTGCGAGCGCGACGGCACCGAGCTCGTGAAATACGCGGATTTCGTGGCAGGCGCGGCGACTCCGAGCCGCGCAGCGACGAGCGTCTGCCCGGTCTGCGGCGCCCGCTTCCCGGCCACCACGCGCTTCTGTGGCAAGGATGGGGCGACGCTCGTTCGAGAGTGAGGCGCCGTTCACCCAAGGCTGTGCGGCGCGAAGGTTCTATCAGGCGAACCGAGGGTCGTGAGCAAGCTTGATCGTCGCGTTGTGAGGCGGGTATCCTCGCACGCGCTTTCCGGCCGCTCCGGCCTCGATCCGAGCTGCTTCATCGCTCGGGGGGCTGTGCACAATTTCAGCGTGCAACCACAAGAGACCTGGCCAATCGACCGTCCGAGGGGATCACCGAGATGAAAATCGTCTGCGACAGCTGTGGCGCCAAGTACTCGATTGCCGACGAGAAGGTCGCGGGCCGGGTCTTCAAGATCCGGTGCAAGAAGTGCGGATCGGCGATCGTCGTCCGCGGTGATCAGTCAGCCCAGGAGAGCGCCGCCGCGGGCGCCGCGCCGGCGGCAGGGTTCGACTACGGCGGCGAAGCCGTCTGGCACGTCGTCGTCGAGGGCGAGCAGCAGGGGCCGTTCTCTCCGGCGCAGCTCGGCGGGATGATCTCGGCGAACACGATCGGCTGGGACGCGTACGTCTGGCGCGAGGGCTTCGAGGACTGGAAGCCGGCCCAAGACATCGAAGAGCTGGTGCAAGCGATCATGAACCCCGGCG
>JALYRN010000561.1 GCA_030855295.1 Myxococcota bacterium
TCCACCGCCCGGTCGCGCCGCTGTCCTCGACGATCGCGCCGCGCGCCCGCAGATCCGCGGTGACGCCGGGCAGCAGCCGCTCGATGACCTCGCGCCCACCCGCGAACAAGTTGTGGTTGTGCCGCCCCTGCGGCACCCCCTTGCGCGCCACCGCGTCCCCGTCGAGCGCGTCGCGCTCGATCACCACCACCTGCTCCGCCGAGCGCGCCGCGACCGCCGCCGCCAGCATCCCGCCCATGCTCCCGCCGAGCACCACCACCGTCCCGAACGCGTGCGCCATCTCGTCACCTCCCGTCGATGCACGCTGCGCCACGGCGCTGCTCACCCGGAAGGCCACCCGCTGCTCATCCGCTGCTCACGAGTGCGCGCTTCGGGCGGCGACGCCGACCATCCGCCCTCCAGACGGCAGCATGCTCGGCCGCGTCCACGCACGCCGCTCCGACGCTCCATGAACGGCGCCGTGCTCTCGCCATGGTACGCCTGCCGTCGATGAAGGCCGACGAGGACGGGGAGCGCCCGTGGGGCAAGGAGATCCCGGAGGGGATCTGGGACTACGTCGTGATCGGGTCGGGGATGGGCGGGATGACGACCGCCGCGCTGCTCGCGAAGCTGGGGCGGCGCGTGCTCGTGCTCGAACAGCACTACGTCCCGGGGGGCTTCACGCACGAGTTCAAGCGCCCCGGCTATCACTGGGACGTCGGCGTGCACGCGGTGGGCGAGGTGACGAAGCACAGCGTCACCGGGCGCATCCTCGGCGCGCTCTCGGGCGGCGCGCTCGAGTGGGCCTCGCTCGGATCCGTGTACGACGCGTTCCACTTCCCGAACGGCTTCCGCATCGACTTCCCGGACTCGCCCGCGCAGTTCCGCGACAACCTCCTCGACGCGTTCCCGCGCGAGCAGAAGGCGATCGACGAGTACCTCCACCTCGTGCGCTCGGTCGCCGAGAGCATGAAGGGCTACTACCTCGCGCGGCTCCTGCCCGCGGACGCCGCGCGCTTCGCGGAGCCGCTGGTCGCGCGCGGCGCGCAGCGCTGGCTCACCGCGCGCACCGATCAGGTGCTCGCCTCGCTGACGGACGATCCGCGGCTGCGCGCGATCCTCACCGCACAGTGGGGCTACTACGGCTCGACGCCGAGGCACTCGTCGTTCGCGATCCAGGCGCTCGTCGCGAAGCACTTCCTGCACGGCGGCTACTACCCGATCGGCGGCGCGGGCCGCATCGCGCGCACGCTGCTCGCGACGGTCGAGAAGGCGGGCGGCTGGACCGCGATCCGCGCCGACGTCGATCGGATCCTCGTCGAGCACGGCCGCGCGGTCGGCGTGCGGCTCGCGGACGGACGCGAGGTGCGCAGCAAGCGCGTGATCAGCGCGGCGGGCGTGCTCTCGACGGTGACGCGCCTGCTGCCGCCCGAGCACTCGAGCGACGCGTGGGCGAAGGACGTCTCGTCGCTGCCGCCGGCGCCCGCGCACGTGTGCCTCTATCTCGGGTTCGAGGGCGACGTCGCGAGCGCCGGCGCGACCGCCGCGAACCAGTGGTTCTACGACACGTGGGACATGGAGGTCGACGCGTGGCGCGTGCGCGCGGACGACGTCGAGCTCGAGCGCGCGGCCGTGCTCTACACGAGCTTCCCGTCGATGAAGGATCCGACGCACGACGCCGGACCGAGCCAGCGGCACACCGGAGAGATCGTGACGTTCGTGCCGTGGGAGACGTTCGCGCCGTGGAAGCACGCGCGCTGGAAGAAGCGCGGCGCCGACTACGACGCCTTCAAGGAGCGCCTCTCCGAGCGTCTGCTCGGCCAGCTCCTCGAGCACCGCCCCGCGCTCGCGCCGCTCGTGCGCCACGTCGAGCTCGGCACGCCGGTCTCGACCGATCATTTCGTGCGCCCGGTGCAGGGCTCGATCTACGGCCTCGAGCCCACCGCGCGCCGGTTCCGCTCGCGCTGGCTGAGGCCGCGCGCGCCGATCGTGAACCTCTTCTTCAGCGGCAGCGAGGTCGCGACCGTCGGCGTCATGGGCGCGATGATGGGTGGCGTGCTCGCCGCCGTCAGCGCAGAGCCCATCGCGGCGACGCGGTGGCTGCGACCCGTCGTCGGCTCGCTCACGCGCGGCGGGTGAAGCGGAGCAGGCCGAGCGTGATCGCGGCCGCGGCGATCACGTGCATCAGCGCGAGCACGACGCGCGTCGCGGTGCCGTCGGTGGGCACGGTCGCGACCGGGAACATCGACACGAGCGTGAACGCGATCGCGAGCCCGACGAAGATCCGCGGGCCCTGGCGCGTGAACCGCGTCAGGAGCGCGAACACGATCCCGCCGAGGATCGCGGGCACGATGCTCGCGCCGATCACGGGGCCGATCGGCAGCGGCGCGATCGTGGCGCCGGGCTCCGGCGCGAGCCCGAGCTCGAGGCCCACGGCGCCCGCCAGCACGTAGACGAGCACGTTGCCGATCGCGGCGATCGCACCCGTGAGCGGGGCCGCCCAGAGCACGCGCCCGACGTCGAACCCGCTCGAGGACAGCCCTGCGCTCGCACCGCTTCGATTCAACGTGGTGGTCGTCATTTCGTGAATTCTCCCGTCTCGAGCAAGAGTGGGTGGCCGGTGGCATCGCGTGAAGCGATATAAAACTGCGCTCATCCATCGACTGCTTCGATATACGATCCTCCACGATGGAACCGACGATCGACCAGCTCCGCGTCTTCCATGCGGTCGTCGAGGCGGGGAGCTTCTCGGCGGCGGCCAAGCGACTGCGGCGCGTGCAGTCCGCCGTCAGCTACGCGATCGCGCAGCTCGAGCAGCACCTCGAGGTCGTGCTCTTCGATCGTAGCGGTCGGCGGCCAGCGCTCACGGACGCCGGTCGCGCGCTCCTAGGAGATGCGCGCGAGGTGCTGCGGCGGATCGACGATCTGAGGCAGCGCGCGGGCTCGTTCGCGTCGGGCGTCGAGCCGCGCGTGACGCTCGCGATCGACACGATGCTGCCGATGCCGCTGGTCCTGGACGCGCTGCGCGACTTCCACCAGCAGTACCCCGACGTGTCGCTCCTCCTGCACTCCGAGGCGCTCGGCGGCGTCGCCCAGCTCGTGCGCGATGGCACCTGCAGCGTCGGGATCGGCGGGCCGCTCGAGCGCTTCCCCGCCGAGCTCGAGCGCGAGCCGCTCGCGGGCATCGCGATGGGGTTGATGGTCGCGGCCACGCATCCGCTCGCACAGCACGGCGAGCCGGTGCCCGAACGCGTGCTTCGCGAGCACGTGCAGATCGTGCTGACCGATCGCAGCCGACTGACCGAGGGGATCGATCGCGGCGTCGTGGCGGAGCAGACCTTTCGCGTCGCCGACGTCGGGACGAAGCTCGCGATGATCGAAGGCGGGCTCGGCTGGGGCGGGGTGCCGATGCACCTGGCGGCGCCAGGCCTCGCGGCCCGACGGCTGGTGCGCATCGGCGCGGCGGGGTTCCCGCGCGAGCGCCGCTTCGAGTACTCGCTGTTCGCGATCACGCAGCGCGCGCAGCCGCTCGGTCCGGCGTCGCGCTGGCTCGTCGAGCGGATGCGCGACGGCCTCGCGCGCTTCGACGGCGGCACGAGCGCGCTCGATGCCGCGCCGCGACGCGCTCGTCCCGCAAAGAAGAAGACGCGAGCGCGAGCGCCGATCACCGACAGGCGCTGAGCTCGGTCACGCGCGCTGCGCCTCGATCCACTCGCGCACGGCCGAGTCGAGCACCGTCAGGCTCACCGGTCCGAGGCCGAGCACGAGGTCGTGGAACGCGCGGGCGTCGAAGCGGTCGCCCAGCGCTTCCTCGGCCTGTGCGCGCGCCGCGAGGATCGCGAGCTGGCCGACCTTGTACGCGAGCGCCTGGCCCGGCCAGTTGATGTAGCGATCGACCTCGTTGACGATCAGGTCGGCCGACATCGAGGTGTGCTCGGAGAGGTACGCCTCGGCCTGCGCGCGGCTCCAGCCCATCGTGTGCAGGCCGGTGTCGACCACCAGCCGCGCGGCGCGGAAGGCCTCGAGGTCGATCGCGCCGAGGCGATCGAGGTCGTCGTGATAGAGGCCCATCTCGTCGGCGAGGCGCTCGGCGTAGAGGCCCCAGCCCTCGACGTACGCGGTGAACTCGGCGTAGCGCCGGAACGCCGGCATCGCGGGCAGCGCGTACGCGACGGTGATCTGGAAGTGGTGCCCCGGCACCGCCTCGTGCGCGGTGACGGCGGCGACGAGGTGCCGGCGTCGCGACGCGGGCTCCGCGGTGTTCACGTAGTACACGCCGGCGCGCGAGCCGTCGGGCGTGCCCGGCATGTAGAACGCGAAGCCCGCGCTCGCCGCCTCCGAGGGCGGCACCGGACGCACCTCGCACGCGGTGGTCGCGCGCGCCGTGAAGAATTCGGGCGCGCGCGCCTCGGCCTCGCGGATGCGCGCCTGCGCGTCGGCGATGATCTCCTCGCCGGTGGTGTAGCCGAGCGCCGGATCGCTGCGCAGGTGCTCGAGCACCTCGGCGACCGTGCTCGACGCGAAGCGCCCGCCGCCGAGCTCGAGCAGGCGCGCGTCGGTGCGCGCGATCTCCGAGATCCCGAGCTGGTGGATCTCGTCGGCGCTGCGCACCGCCGTGGTGTGCCGTCGGATCTCGGCCGCGTAGCACGCCGCGCCGTTCGGCAGCGACGCGATGCCCTCGTGCTCGGCGTCGCGCCCGTGCGGCAGGATCTGCTGCTCGATCGCGTCGGTGTAGCGGACGAACGCGGGCCGTACTTCGTCCTCGAGCACGCGCCGCAGCTCGGTCGCGAACGCGCTGCGCTCGGGCTCGGACCAGCCCTCGCTCGCTCCGAGCGGCGCGCTGTACGCGACCCAGGTGTCGACCGGCTCCGCGAGGCTGCCGCGCGCGAACGTGACCACGCGCTCGAGCGTCGTGCGCGGCGCGACCA
>JALYRN010000562.1 GCA_030855295.1 Myxococcota bacterium
CGGCGAGCGCACCAGCACGAGATCGAGGGTGCCGCGCATGCCGGGCGCGTGCAGGCCCTCGGCGCTCGCGCGGTAGAAGGCCTCCGCCATCGGGAGGACGTCGCCCTCGTACCGCGCGGGCCGCGACCAGTCACAGCGCCGCACCGGCGCGCTCTCGAGCGGCTCGGCGATCGTCGTCGGCACCGCACGCGCTCGCCGCGGACCGGGACTTCGGTCGGTGCTCGGCGCCTCGACCGCCGGGCACGTCGAGCGATCGGCGACGTACACGTACGCCATCGCTCCGCCGTACGCGAGCACGGCATCGAAGTCGACGTCGTCGCCCACCTCGAGCTCGAACGGCCGCAGGTGGAAGCCCGCGCTGCGCACGATGGCCGGCGGATCGTCCGGGCCGTCGCCGGTCGAGAGCGCGTGCTCCTCGTCGTGCAGCACCGCGGTGTGCCCGTGATCCGAGAGCAGCATGACGTAGCGGTTCGCGAGCGCGTGGTGCGCCGCGAGCGACGTGCGCAGCTCCGCGATCAGCGGGTCGACGATCTCGCGCAGATAGCGGCGCACCGCGACGTCGGGCCCCGACACCGCGCCGTGGCCGTAGAGATCCGCGCCCGGCAGATACACCGTCAGCACGCGCGGCGCGGCGCTGCCGGCGAGCTCCTGCACGACGTTCTCGACCGCGTTGCGATCGAGCTGCGAGTAGAGGTTGAGGTCGTCGTCGTTCTCGAACACGCCTTCCACGAACGCGCCGAACACGTCGCCGACCACTGAGCCATCGGTGAGCAGCAGTCGATCCGCGCCGTGGTGGATCTGGCTCATGCTCACCCACGCGCTCAGCTCGGGGTCGCGCTCGCGCAGTCGCTCGTAGATCGTGGGCGCGGCGAGGAGCGCGTTCACGTAGCCGTCGGCGTAGGTGGCGACGACCGGCTCCGTCGAGTGCACGCTGACGGGTGCGGGCGCCGCCAGACGGCGCTCCTCGCGAACGAAGTATTCGTTGCCCGCCACGCCGTGCACCGCGGGCGCGACGCCGGTGAAGACCGACGACCACGCGGCGAGCGTCGACGAGGGCAGCACGGAGAGCACGGTGTCGTCGAGGTGCGCATGCCCGAGGCCGCTCGCGTCGGCGCCTCCCAGGAGCTCCACCAGCTCGGGGAGCTCGCCGCGCGCGATCATGTCGTAGAGGAGGTCGCGGCCGACGCCGTCGAGGGCGACGATCAGCAGCGTCGGCGCGCCGGTCGGGGTGTCGCCTTCCGGCTCGTCGCGGAGCTCGCGCGCGTCCCCGTCGGCCATCAGCTGCATGGCGCCGCAGCCGGCGGGAGCGATCGCGCAGAGCACGAGCGCGGCGAGGAAGAGGCGAGAACGAGGCGAGCGCGACATCTGCCCCGGATGGTGCGCTCGATCGACGGGGCGCGTCATCCGAATCGCTCTCGAGAGCGGCGCACCGCGCGTCGCGAGGTATCGTGCGGCATGGCGTTCGAGCTCGCGACGGCCGCGCGGATCGTGTTCGGCGACGGGACGGTCGCGCGGCTTCCCGCCCTCGCGCGGGAGCTGGCCCCTTCCGATGCGCGCGGGCGCGCGATGGTGATCGTCGGGCGATCGGTCGCGCGGCACGGGGCGCTGCTCGGCGCGCTCGACGCGGTCGGTCTCGACGTGACGACGTTCTCGGTCTCCGGCGAGCCGACGATCGAGGTCGCGCGCGCGGGCACCGAGGAGGCGCGTCGAGCGCGGTGCACGCTGGTGATCGCGATCGGCGGCGGCAGCGTCCTCGACGCCGGCAAGGCGATCGCGGCGCTCGCGGCGAACGACGGCGAGGTGCTCGACTACCTCGAGGTGATCGGCCGCGGCAAGCCGCTGACGCAGCGCTCGCTGCCGTTGATCGCGGTGCCGACCACCGCGGGCACCGGCTCCGAGGTGACGAAGAACGCGGTGCTCGCCGATCCGCACGAGCGCGTGAAGGTGAGCCTGCGCAGCGAGCACATGCTGCCGCGCATCGCGCTGATCGATCCCGAGCTCACGTGGAGCGTCCCGCCCGACGTCACCGCGAGCACCGGGCTCGACGCGCTGACGCAGGTGCTCGAGCCCTTCGTCTCGATCGCCGCGAGCCCGCTGACGGATCCGTTCTGCCGCGAGGGCATGGTGCGCGCCGCGCGCTCGCTGCGCCGCGCGTTCGAGCGCGGCGACGATCGCGAGGCGCGCTCCGACCTCGCGCTCGCGAGCCTCTTCGGCGGGATCGCGCTCGCGAACGCGAAGCTCGGCGCGGTGCACGGGTTCGCCGGCCCGATCGGCGGCTCGTTCGAGAGCCCGCACGGCGCGGTGTGCGCCCGCCTGCTCCCGTTCGTGATCGAGGCGAACGTCGCCGCGCTCCGCGCCCGTGCCCCGCAGAGCCCCGTGCTCGCGCGCTACGACGAGGTCGCGCGCCTGCTCACCGGACGCGAGGACGCGTGCGCCGAGGACGCGATCGCGTGGACGCACGAGCTCGCGACCGCACTGGAGATCCCTCCGCTGCGCGAGTACGGCATGCGCGCGACCGACCTCGACACCGTCGCCGACAAGTCGGCGCGCGCGAGCAGCATGAAGGGCAACCCGATCGTCCTCGAGAAGCGCGAGCTCCTCGCGATCCTCGAGCGCGCGCTCTGATCTGAGAGGTCGGGCCGAGACGCGAGCGAGTCCGGATCCGCGATCACGCGGCCGCCGCGACGAGCTGCTCGCTCGCGGCCCACACCCGCTCGGCGAGCTCGCCGTCGAGCCCCTGGGGCGAAGCGCTCGCGAGCGCACAGTCGGCGAGATAGCTGCCCGAGCTCCCGGCGAGCTCGGGCGCGGTGGCGGCGAACACGCTGGTCGCGGCGCCCTGCGCCGGGCTCTTCGCGAACAGCCTGAGGAAGAACACGAACACCTTGCCGATCACACCCATGCTCCGAGCGAGGTTGGTGCCGATCACGCCGGGGTGGATCGAGTGCACCGACTGCCCCGGCGCGAGTCGCTTCGCCAAGCCGCGCGTGAAGAGCACGTTGGCGAGCTTGGAGTCGTCGTACGAGGCGTACGGGGAGTAGCGGCGGGTCGTGAAGGCCCGATCTGCGGTGAGCGTCTCGAGCACGCTCTCTCCCTTGCCGCGCGTGTGAGCCCAGCTGGCGACGTTGATCACCCGGCCCTGCGGACCGAGCACCGGCAGCAGCCCAGCGGTGAGCGCGAAGTGGCCGAGGTGGTTGATGCCGACCTGCGACTCGATGCCTTGCGCCGTGAGCGTGAGCGGTGACGCCATCACGCCCGCATTGTTGATCAGCAGGTCGAGCGTGCGCCCCGACGCGACGAAGCGATCGACGAACGCGCGCACCGAGTGGAGGTCGGCGAGGTCGAGCGCCGCCACCTCGAGGCGGCCTGCGCCTCCCGACCGCGCGGCGTCTCCCGACAGCTCGGCGCGCAGTGTCGCCGCGACCGCTTCGCCGGCAGCGACCGAGCGGCACGCGAGCACCACGTCGGCGCCCGCGAACGCCAGTGCGCGGACGGTCTCGATGCCGATGCCCGAGCTCGCTCCGGTCACGATCGCGGTGCGACCGTCGAGCCGTCGGCCGCGCAGAGCCTCGAGCGCGGTGGTGCGCTTCCCGAGGGCGGGAGCGGCGTGGGTCGACTGGGGTGCTTGCACGGTGTTCTCCTTCGGAGCGGCGCTGCGAACTTACGGCGTAAGCTACGCGGGACCGCGGCGCCGGTCAAGCGATACTTACGGCGTAAGGAGCCCCGCCCCACGTCCGTGCCCCCCGAGGAGCGGCGCGTGCGATACGCTGCTGGACGTCGTGCGAGCTCACCTCCTCGTTCCGGTCGTCCTCGTGATCGCGCTGAGCGCTTGCTCGTCTCCGGACGACCCGACCGACGCGGGGCGCGACGGAAGCAGCGGCCGGCTCGATTCCGCCGTCGTCGATGCGGGTGCGAGCGATGCGGGGCCCGGCACCGACGCGACCGCCTGCGAGCCGAGCCCGATCATCGATCCGACGCTCCTCGCCGAGTGCCCGTTCTGCCGTCGCGGACGGTGCATCTCGGGAGAGTCGCTGCCGCCGGGATCGCGAGAGCAGCTCGCCGACTGCAGCCCCTCGCACGAGTGCCTGCCCGACATCTTCCTCGAGACCGGTGGCTTCTTCGTCCCCGATGATTGCCGTAGCTCGTTCGGCGTCGAGGGACGCTGTCTCTCGACGTGTCTGCCGGGCGTGATGGACGCCGTCGACACGCTGCCGCGAGACCGGTGCGACGAGGACCACCGCTGCGTGCCCTGCTTCGATCCGCGCACCGGCGAGAGCACCGGCGCGTGCAACGTCTCGTGCGATCCGGGACCGCGCGAGGAGCCGTGGGTCGTCACCGAGTGCTGCGAGGGACGCGCGTGGTGCGTCCGCGAGGACCTCATCCCCGAGGCCGGGCGCGATGCGTTCGCGCCCTGCGAGGCCGAGGGCGAGCGCTGCGTGCCGCAGGTGATCGCGAGCACACCCGGCTGGTCTCCGCCCGCGTGCACCACCGCCGACGCCGAGCCGGGCGCGTGTCTGCACGAGTGCATGCCCGCCGTGATGCCCTATCGCGCGTTCCTCACGCAGCAGGACTGCCCGGAGGAGCTGCTCTGCGTGCCGTGCACGAGCCCGCTCGACGGCGAGCCCACAGGCGCCTGCGGCCCCCCGGCGATGCCCGACGGCGGAGCAGACGCCGTCGACGGCGGCGCATAGCGCCGCGAGCGCTCGATCACTCTGCCGGGCGCCACTCGTCGCTGGTCTCGGAGCCCTGCGGAGCGCGGACGGTGCAGCTCGCGGGGACCTCGCGGCCTCCGGCGTCGGTGCGCGTTCCGCCGCCGAGATCGTGCGCGGCCTGCAGCGCGACGCGACGGGTGGCCTCGTCCGCGGCCGCGTCGCAGCCGAGCCGTGCGACCTCCTCGAGCGC